>JBEEJM010000145.1:0-4314 GCA_041169205.1 Pseudomonadota bacterium
GGCCTGCCCTCGCCGGTGATGTCGGGCCCGGCCAAGGGCTGGACCAAGCATTTCTATTACCCCGGCTTCACCCCGCGCACGGGCGGGCTGCTGCGCGAGGCCGATCTGGCCGAGCGCCAAAGAAGTTTTGACCGTGATGCCTGGCTGCACACCCTGGGCATCACGCTCCAGCCCCAGGAGCGTTTGGTGTCGCTCTTTTGCTACGAGCCCCCGGCGCTGGAACTGCTGCTCGGCCAACTGGCGGCGTTGCCTGGCACCACCCGTTTGCTGGTGACACCCGGGCGTGCCCAAGCCGCGTTGAACCAGGCGATTGAGAACAAAATGAGGCTGCAGCCCTCGTGGAATGTGCGTAGTGCGCTATCATTTTTGAGTCTACCGCTGCTGACCCAACCCGATTTTGACCACCTGCTGTGGGCTTGCGACCTGAACTGTGTGCGCGGTGAAGACTCGTTGGTGCGCGCCCTGTGGGCCGGCAAACCGATGCTGTGGCAGATTTACCCACAGAGTGATACCGCCCACCACGACAAGCTCGACGCCTTTCTGGAGATGCTGGGTGCCAACGCTTCGCTGCGCCGCTGGCACCGACTGTGGAATGGGGTGGAAGCGCCCCGCCTCGATGACGCGTTGCTGCCGTCTGACCTGGCAAATTGGCAGCAAACCGCGCGTGGCGCGCGTGCTCGGCTGATGGAAATGCCGGACTTGGCCCACGCGCTGGTCGATTTCGTGCTGAAAAAACGTTAAAATTCAAGGCTTTGCTGAAATCAGCATACTTCGCCGCAGCGTGCGGCCTACATACGATTCTGGCTACCCACTGCCACTCGACACCTATGAAAATCGCTCAAGAAATCCGCGCCGGCAACGTCATCATGCACGGGAAAGACCCCATGGTCGTCCTGAAAACCGAATACAGTCGCGGCGGCCGCAACTCTGCCACCGTGCGTATGAAGCTCAAGAGCCTGATCGCCAACTTCGGTACCGAAGTCGTGTTCAAGGCCGATGACAAGTTGGACCAAGTCATCTTGGACAAGAAGGATTGCACCTACTCCTACTTCGCCGATCCTTTGTACGTGTTCATGGACGCGGAGTACAACCAGTACGAAGTCGAATCCGAAAACATGGGTGACACCCTGAACTACCTCGAAGACGGCATGACCGTTGAAGTGGTGTTCTACGACGGCAAAGCCATCTCGGTGGAGTTGCCTACCAGCGTGGTGCGCGAAATCACCTGGACCGAGCCCGCCGTCAAGGGCGATACCTCTGGCAAGGTTTTGAAGCCTGCCAAGATTGCCACCGGCTTTGAAATCGGCGTGCCAATCTTTGTGGCCCAGGGCGACAAGGTCGAAATCGACACCCGTACCGGCGAATACCGCAAGCGTGTGTAATCAGGTTTCAATGCTGGTTAGAAAAGGCTCCTTCGGGAGCCTTTTTCATGGGCGCAAATCGGTGTAGGCTACGGCCATGATCGCCACACCCCTCCTTGATTCTGGCCTGGCCCGGCTAGCGCTGCGCCGGGTGCTCATCGACACCTACCACGAGAACGTGGCCTATATGCACCGCGAGTGCGAGGTGTACCGAGCGGAAGGGTTCAAGGCACTCTCCAAAATAGAAATTCGCACAAGGGATCGCAGCATTCTGGCCACCCTGAATGTGGTGGACGATGAAAATATTGTGGCCTGCGGCGAGCTGGGTTTATCCCGCGCGGCACTGGAGCAACTCGATGCCGACGACGGGGATGACGCGACCGTGGGCCACGCCGAGCCGCCCGCCTCCATCGGTGCGCTGCACCGCAAACTCGACGGTGAACGCCTGCGGGCCGAAGATTTTTTGGCCATCGTGCAGGACATTGCCCAGCACCGCTACTCCAAGATCGAACTCACCGCATTTGTGGTGGCCTGCAACCGCGATGAGCTGGACCGCGAAGAGGTTTTCTTTCTGACCGACGCCATGATTGCGGCGGGCAAGCACCTCAGCTGGAACGAGCCGCTGGTGGTCGACAAGCACTGCATTGGCGGCATTCCGGGCAACCGCACATCGATGCTGATCGTGCCGATCGTGGCGGCGCACGGCATGCTGTGCCCCAAGACCTCGTCGCGCGCCATCACCTCGCCCGCGGGCACGGCCGACACCATGGAAGTGTTGGCCAACGTAGAGCTGCCGCTGGACCAGCTGCAGGCCATTGTGCGCACCCACCGGGGTTGCCTGGCCTGGGGTGGTACGGCCCATTTGTCGCCCGCTGACGACGTGCTGATATCGGTCGAGCGCCCGCTGTCGCTGGATTCGCCGGGGCAGATGGTGGCGTCTATCTTGTCGAAAAAAATCTCGGCGGGCTCCAGCCATCTGGTGCTGGACATTCCGATTGGCCCCACCGCCAAAGTGCGCTCCATGCCCGAGGCGCAGCGCCTGCGCCGTCTGTTTGAATACGTGGCGCGGCGCATGAAGCTGTCGCTGGATGTGGTGATTACCGATGGCCGCCAACCGATTGGCAACGGCATCGGCCCGGTGCTGGAAGCACGCGATGTGATGCAGGTGCTGGAGAACGATCCCCGTGCGCCCACAGACTTGCGCCAAAAAGCGCTGCGCCTGGCGGGTCGCCTGATTGAATGCGACCCCGATGTGCGCGGCGGCGACGGTTTTGCCATTGCCCGGGACATTCTGGACTCGGGCCGCGCACTGGCCAAGATGAACGACATCATCCAGGCCCAGGGCAGCAAATCGTTTGACCACAACCAGCCCGAGCTGGGCGTGCTGACGTTCGAAATAGGAGCACCCCATGCGGGCGTGGTCACGCACATCGACAACCTGCAACTGGCCCGCATTGCCGGCCTGGCCGGTGCACCCAAAGTGGCCAATGCCGGTGTCGACTTGTTGTGCAAACTGGGGGATGCCGTGCAAGCGAATGACCCGCTGTACCGGGTGCACGCCGCGTATACGGCCGACCTGGAGTTTGCGCGCCAGGCGTGCGCCAAGTCTTCGGGGTACAGCATTGGCGATGCCAGTGACATGCCCCATGTTTTTGTGGAGTTTTGATGGCTGCTGACACCTTGCTGTTGTATTTTGAGGAAGAGCGCGCCAGTGCCGAGCGCATTGCGCAGGCTGCGGGCATCGCCCTGGCGCAGGTAGAGCGCCATCGCTTTCCGGACGGCGAACTCAAGCTGCGCCTGCCGCCCACGCTGCCGAAGCAGGTGGTGCTGCTGCGCACACTAGACCATCCCAACGAGAAGCTGGTGGAGTTGCTGTTGGTGAGCCGCACCGCCCGGTTGCTGGGTGCCCAGCACCTCACCCTGGTCGCGCCCTACCTGGCCTATATGCGCCAGGACATCGCCTTTAACCCGGGCGAGGTGGTGAGCCAGCGCGTGGTGGGCAGTTTTCTGGCCACGCTGTTTGACGCCATCATCACCGTAGACCCCCACCTCCACCGCGTGGCGACGCTGGAAGAAGCCGTGCCGGTGCCGCGTGCCGTGGTGCTCAGCGGCGCGCCCCTGCTGGCTGACTGGATTGCAGACCATGTCGACAAACCTTTGCTGGTAGGCCCAGACGAAGAGTCGGCGCAGTGGATTGCGCAGGCGGCGGACCGCCACCAATGCGACTTTGCCGTCTGCCGAAAAATTCGCCATGGCGACCGCCATGTCGAAGTGGCTTTGCCCGATGTGAAAGTGTCCGGGCGTAACGTCGTGCTGCTGGACGATGTGGCCAGCAGCGGCCACACCTTGGCCGTAGCCACGCGCCTGCTGCTGGCGGCAGGTGCGGCGCGTGTCGACGTGGCCGTCACCCATGCCCTGTTTGCCGATGACGCGCTCGACCTCATCCAAACGGCGGGGGTGAGCGAAGTCTGGAGCACCGACTGCATCCCCCATTCCACCAATGCCGTTAGCATGGCACCCGCCATTGCGGCGGCCCTTACCCTCTGAACATGTCTCACAACAAAAACCACAAACTCAATGAACGCACCATTGCCAACGCCTGGGCCGATTTGCAGGCCCACACCGATGCGGGGGTGACGTTGAAACCCGACGCTTACCGGCTGGCGTTTTCTGACCCCGAGTTTTTGCTGCGCCGCGAGACACGCGGCATTCGTTTTCAGCTGGAAATGCTCAAGCCCGATCTGGCCCAAAGCGAACTCGGCATTGAACACACCGTAGTGGTTTTTGGCAGTGCACGCTTTCCCTCGCCCGAAAGCGCGCAGCGCAGCTTGGCGCAGGCCCAAAAAAGCAATGACGCGAAAGAGCTGGCCCTGGCCGAGCGCCACATGCGCAACGCCCACTACTACGAACAGGCCCGCCTGTTCGCGCGCTTGGTAGCCCAGTACAGCCAACA
>JBEEJM010000146.1:0-6199 GCA_041169205.1 Pseudomonadota bacterium
TGTTGTGGCGGCAAGGCTTGCCCGCACCTGGTGAATTTGAACTCTTGGCAGCCGACATCGGCCAGGGCAACGCCGTGCTGGTGCGCACCGCCACGCATGCCCTGTTGTACGACGCTGGCCCACGCTACAGCCTGGAGAGTGACGCGGGCCACCGGGTATTGGTGCCCCTGCTCAAAGCACTCGATGTGCGGCTCAACCGCGTGGTGCTGAGCCACCGTGACACCGACCACGTGGGCGGCGCGCAAGCTGTGCTGGCCATGCAGCCGCAGGCCGACTTGTTGAGCTCCATCGAGGCCGACCACGCCTTGCAGACTCTGCGCCCGGCACAGCGCTGCGAAGCGGGCCAGCACTGGGAGTGGGATGGCGTGCAGTTTGACGTGCTGCACCCGCGTACGCAAGACTACGAGCCCCTATCCCAAGTCAAAGCCAAGCCCAACGCCTTGTCGTGTGTGCTGCGCATTGCCAGCAGCACGCAGTCGGCGTTGCTGGTCGGTGACATCGAGCAGCTGCAGGAGGCACGCCTAGTGGCAGACGGCGCACCGCTCAAGGCGACAGTACTTCTGGTGCCACACCACGGCAGCAAAACGTCGAGCAGTGCCGCGTTTCTGGACGCGGTGCAGCCCGAGCTGGCGCTGGTGCAGGCGGGCTACCGCAACCGCTTTGGGCACCCGGCATTCACCGTTTTGGAGCGCTACCAGGAACGGGGCATCGCGGTGCACGACTCGCCCCACTGTGGTGCAATGCGCTGGCAATCGGACCAACCGCATGCTGTCACGTGTATGCGCAAAGAGCAGTTGCGCTACTGGCATCACCGTGTGCCATAGTGGTGCATAGTGTGGTGGTCCGAAGATTGCTTATAGTGGTATCAGAGAGGTCTATTTATGCGGAAATTTGACGAGATGTACACCGAGCTGCCCTACGAGTTTTTCTCGAAAGGCGAGCAAATACGGGACCACTACAAAATCTACGACGAGTGGCTGGCACGCCAGCCCGGCGACATGATGGCCAAGCGCCGCGAAGAAGCCGAGATGATCTTCCGCCGCGTCGGCATCACCTTCGCGGTGTATGGCGAGAAAGACGAAGACGGTGCGGGCACCGAACGCCTCATCCCGTTCGATTTGATTCCCCGCATCATCCCGGCCCACGAGTGGGCCAGTATGGAAAAAGGCCTGGTGCAGCGCGTGACCGCGCTCAACCGCTTCTTGCACGACATCTACCACGACCAGGAAATCCTGAAGGCCGGGCTCATTCCGCGTGAGCAGATCGAGCACAACGCCCAGTTCCGCCCCGAGATGGTGGGCGTGGCGGTACCGCACCAGATTTACTCCAACATCTCCGGCATCGACATCGTGCGTGCGCCGGATGCCAAGGGCAACGGCGAGTACTACGTGCTCGAAGACAACCTGCGCGTGCCCAGCGGCGTGAGCTACATGCTCGAAGACCGCAAGATGATGATGCGGTTGTTCCCCGACCTGTTCAGCGCGCACCGCGTGGCACCCATTGCCCACTATCCCGACTTGCTGTTGGAAACCCTGCGCGCCAGCAGCCCCGCCACGACGGCCGAGCCCACCGTGGTGGTGCTGACCCCCGGCATGCACAACAGCGCCTACTTTGAGCATGCGTTTTTGGCGCAGCAAATGGGTGTGGAGTTGGTCGAAGGCCAAGACCTGATGGTTAAAGACAACTTTGTCTACATGCGCACCACGCGCGGCCCCAAACGCGTCGATGTGATCTACCGCCGTGTGGACGACGACTTTTTGGACCCCAAAGTATTTCGCCCCACGTCGACCCTGGGCTGTGCCGGCCTAATGGACGCGTACCGCGCAGGCCATGTGACCATCAGCAACGCGGTGGGCACGGGCGTGGCGGACGACAAATCCATCTACCCTTACGTGCCCAAGATGATCGAGTTCTACCTGGGCGAAACCCCCATTTTGAACAACGTGCCCACCTACATGTGCCGCAACAAAGACGAGCTGTCGTATGTGCTGGCCAACCTCAAAGACCTGGTGGTGAAAGAGGTGCACGGTGCGGGCGGCTACGGCATGCTGGTCGGCCCTGCGGCCACCAAGGCCGAAATTGAAGACTTCCGCAAAGCGGTGGAGGCCAACCCGAGTGGCTACATTGCGCAGCCCACGCTGAGTCTGTCGAGCTGCCCCACATTTGTGGAGAGTGGCATTGCACCGCGCCACATCGATTTGCGGCCCTATGTGTTGTCTGGCAAGACCGTGCAAATGGTGCCCGGCGGCCTGACCCGCGTGGCCCTGAAAGACGGCTCGCTGGTGGTGAACTCATCGCAAGGCGGTGGCACCAAGGACACCTGGATTTTGGAAGACGATGCGCCCGTGGTGGCGATGTCGGAACAAACCCAAAAACAATAAGCGAAACGCGCGAGGAACCCCCTATGTTGTCAAGAACCGCTGATCACCTTTTCTGGATGTCCCGCTACACCGAGCGGGCCGAAAATACTGCGCGTATGCTGGATGTGAATTACCAGACATCGCTGTTGCCTCAGTCCGAGGCCGTGGCCCAACTGGGCTGGCAAGGCTTGCTGTCCATCAGCGAACTGCTGACCTCGTACAAAGAGCACTATGGCGACATTCAGGCGCGCGATGTGATGGACTTCATGGTCAAGGACGAGGGCAATCCGTCCAGCATCGTGTCGTGCCTGGGCGCAGCCCGAGAGAACGCGCGTGCGGTGCGCGGCACGCTCACCACCGAGGTGTGGGAAACCCAAAACACCACTTGGCTGGAAGTCAAACGCATGCTCAAGGAGGGCGAGTTTGAACAAGACCCGGCGCAGTTTTTTGAGTGGGTGAAATTTCGCTCGCACCTCTCGCGTGGTGTGACGGTGGGCACCATGCTGATGGACGAGGCCTTGCACTTTATGCGCTTGGGTACCTTCCTCGAGCGGGCCGACAACACGGCGCGCTTGGTGGATGTGAAATTCCACGCGGTGCAAAGCGACTTCTTTGGCAATGCCAGCGAGAAAGACCAAGAGTACGACTTCTACCACTGGAGCGCGATATTGCGCAGCGTGTCGGGCTTTGAGGTCTACCGCAAGGTGTACCGCGACGTCATCAAACCCGAGCGCGTGGCCGAACTATTGATCTTGCGCGCCGACATGCCGCGCAGCCTGCACGCCAGCCTGAGCGAAGTGGTCAGCAACCTGATGCTGGTGGCCAGCGATCCCGCCAGCGAAACGCTGCGCCGCGCGGGCAAGCTGCGCGCCGAGCTGCAATACGGCCGCATCGACGAAATTTTGGCAACCGGCCTGCACGCCTACCTGACGCAGTTCCTAGACCGTGTGAACGATCTGGGTGCGCACATCAGTCGGGAGTTTTTGGTGGCGGCGGATTAAGCACCTGGGCTTCCAGGCCCAAGCTGCGTATTTTTAGCACGGCCGCCACGGCCTGCTCGCGTGTCGCAAACGGCCCCACGCGCACTCGGGTAAAGGTGCCCTTGGTGCCCGTCACTTCTTCGGCAATCACCACCAGGCCCGCATCAGCCAGGGTGGTACGCACATGCTGTGCATTGCCCGCATTGGCAAACAGGCCCGCATTGACCAGATAAGATTTTTGGACCTCTGCGGCCGGGGCTGGGGTTGTCGCGGGGGCGGGCTTGGCTGGCTTTGTCGCCTTCTCCGCTTTAACCACTTTCTTTGCTTTCTCCGCTTTCAACTGGGTGGTGGGTTGGGCGGGTTCAATCACTGGGGACGGTTCCACCACAGGTACTGGTGCTGACGCCACGGGTTGGGGCTCAGGCGCAGCGAGTGTGGGCGCAGACGCCACAGGTACGGGCGCAGACGCCGTTTGCACTGCGGGGAGCGCCATGGCTAGCGGTGCCGCTGGTGCCTCCACTACCGGGCTGTGCTTGGCCGTGGGCAGGTTGAGATAGAGCACCACGGCAGCCGCAGCCAGTGCTGCGTTGAGCAACCCCAGGCCCATCAGCCGCGCACGCGATGCGGCGTTGCGTTTCAGCATGGCGCAGGCCTCGGGCACGGTGTTGTTGGCGGCCAAGGCATGGGCCATGCGTTGGCGGCTGGCGTTGTAAAACCACGCCGTGCCCCACAGGCCAGGAATGGCGATGGCCAGCACCATTAGCGTGGTTAGCCACGCCCACTGGGTCTGGGCGGTAAGCCCCAACACCAGCCGTCCGATTCCAAACACCAGCAGCGCTGCGGCCGCCAATGCGCCGGTGTACGCCAGCGCCGCGCCCCACAGGCGGCGATACGCCAGCCAGTTCAGGGTACCTAGTGCAGCCGCCCAGTTCCAGTGCAGGCCAGTGCGGTCTGCCGCCTCGAAGCGCTCAAACGCAGTGAGGTAATGGTCGGTGTTCATGCTGCCAATGGCCGCACGGTACAGCGCTGTCGTGGCGCTGCCTTCCGACTGGTCCAGAGTGGTCTTGTTGGAGGGCGCTGCGGTTGCCATGGCTTATTTTTGCACGGCGCTTGCCAAGGCGCGAGCGCCTGCCACTTCGCGGCCCAATTCGATGACAGCCATCGCGTAGTAGCTGCTCCAGTTGTAGCGGGTGATCACGTAAAAATTCTCGGTGCCCGCTACATACTGCGGCGGGGCATCGCCGTTTTGCAATTCAATCAGCGCCAACGGCCCCGGGTGTTGCAGCGCCGTGGCGTCCAGCACCGCGCCTTTGGTAGCAAAGGCGGCAGGGGTGAAGGTAGGCAGGATGTCGGGGGCCATCAGGCTCGCCATGTCCAGCGTCTGCGCGTCGAACGCCACCGGGTAGTGCGTGGGCAGGTCGCGACGCCAGCCGAAGACCTTGAAATAGTTGGCGACCGAGCCAATCACATCGGCGCTACTGTTGAACAGATCGACCCGCCCATCGCCATCAAAATCGATGGCGTATTTCACCCAGCTCGAGGGCATGAACTGCGGCATGCCCATGGCCCCGGCGTAGCTGCCGCGCAATGCCATCGGGTTGGTATTGGTACGTGCTGTGAGCGCCAAAAACTCTTCCAGCTCGGACAAGAAAAACGCGCTGCGCTCTTTGGCGCGTGGGTGCACTTGCGGAAAGTCGAACGCCAGCGTGGTGAGCGCATCCATCACCCGGTAGGTACCAATTTGCTGCCCGTAAATGGTTTCCACCCCAATGATGCCGACGATGATCTCCGCGGGCACGCCAGTCTCGTCCTGCGCGCGCTGCAAGGTGTCGGCATTGGCCTGCCAGAACTTGACGCCCGCACGGGTGCGCACCGGGTCAATAAAGCGGCTGCGGTACAGCGTCCAGTTTTTGGGTACGCCCACGGGCGGCGGTGTGATGGCCTTGGCAATGCCGGCCAGGTAGTGCGACTGGCCGATGGCTTGGCGCACCCACGCCGGATCCAGGTTGCGGCGTTGCGCGATGTCGTCAGCCACTTGCATGGCGTCAGGGCGCGTGGCGTAGAGCGGCCCGACGTTGGCGGGTGCGCGCGCTTTGCTGTGGGATGCCGCTTTGCGGGTAGATTTTGAATATTTTAGGGCTGTAGCCCCCGTATTCATTGCGTAGACAGCTATCAAAAACGTAGCAATTATGGCGGGAAAAGTTTTCACGGAGTGGCGGGTTTTGGAGTGGCCAGGGCCTGTTGGGGCGGCCAGGGCAGTTGTTTGAATTCTCGTTGCAGTGTAGCGAGCGACTGCTTGCGCAAGGTGGTGGCGTTTGGCGTGGTGGTGGGTGCGTAGCGCCACGCCTCCATGCGCAGCAGCCACTGCGCAATGGCGTCGTGCTGCGCTGTCTGCGTGCGATGTGTGCTGTGCGTGTGGGCCTGCAGCAGCGCAGCCATCTGGCGCGGTGGCGTGTTGGCGGGCAGCGCCAAGCCCGCGCGGGTCAGGCGCTGGCCCGCCAGTTGCAGCAGGCGCAGCCAGGGATCTTGGCGGTGGCGCTCCCACAGCGTCCACGCGGCGCCCAGCAAACTTGCGGCCACCACCAGGGCGATCAGCACAGTGGTCAGGTCCTCCCAGCTGGGCGACTCAAAGCCCAGGTTGCGCAGCAGCTGGAACTGCTTGGCCTGCGAGTAGTTCAGCACCCACTGGTTCCAGCTGTTGTTCAGCGCGTCCCAGGCGGCGCGCAGGTTCAGCGTAAACGCGGGGCTGACATTGCTTAGCGCCTGGGCAAACACATTGGTGGGCGCGGCCAGGCGCGCGAAGCTGCCGGTGCGGCCGGGGGCCACCGCCGAGGTGGGGTCCACCCGCACCCAGCCCTG
>JBEEJM010000147.1:0-2913 GCA_041169205.1 Pseudomonadota bacterium
TTCAGTACTATTTTGTTTGGTGAGCTGGTGCCCAAGCGCATTGGTCAGTTGTATCCCGAACCAGTCGCCCGTGTGATGGCTCGGCCCATGACCTGGTTTGCCTCCGGTGCCAAACCCTTTGTGCGTTTGCTAGCCATGTGCACCCACGGCACGCTGCGCTTGTTGCGCATTGACGCCACCGACAACCGCGCCGTCACCGAAGCCGAGATTTCCGCCAGCCTGGTGGAGGGCGTAGACGCCGGCATTATCGAAGAGCATGAGCACCAAATGGTGCGCAACGTGTTCCATTTGGACGACCGTACGCTGGCCTCCATGATGCTGCCGCGGCTGGACATCGAGTGGCTCGATGCGGCTGACACCGTATCCCAATGCCTTGCGCGCGTGAAGACTAGCGTTCAAGGCACGGGTCTGCACTCTTGGTATCCCGTGTGCAAAGGTTCACTGGACGATGTGGTGGGTATCGTCAGTGTGGCCGTGCTGTTGCAGCGCGGCGAGCGTTACCCTTATGGCATTGGCGCACTGGCGGAGCCCGCCGTGTTTGTGCCTGAAACGCTCAGTGGCATGGAGCTGATTGAGCAGTTCCGCATCAAGTCGGCACGCTTGGTGTTTGTGGTGGACGAGTACGGTGTAGTGCAAGGTTTGCTGACACCCCACGACGTGTTGGAGGCCATTACCGGCGAACTCAAACCGCATGCCAAAACACAGGCCTGGGCCGTGCAGGAACCCGATGGAACGTGGTCTTTGGATGGCCTGATGCCGATTGGCGAACTCAAGGCGCGCCTTGATATTGATGAGAATCTACCGCAGGAAGATCGCAGCCGCTACAACACGCTGGCAGGGCTGCTCATGGTGGTGGCCGGCGATTTGCCTGCGCGGGGCGAGTGCATTGTGTGCGCGGGTTGGGAGTTTGAGGTTGTGGCCCTGGAAGGGCGTCGCATCGACAAAGTGCACGCCAGGCGCACACTGTTGGAAGCGTGACGAACAGGCTGAGCTACAGCCTGCCAGTGATGCGGTAGGCCAGCAGGCCTACCAGTTCATGCAGCGCAATTTGCCAGTGCCGGACGCCCTGGCTGAGTGAATATTCGGTCCACGGCGTACTGGGAGCGGTGCGAAAGTCCACCGGGTAAGCCGTCACATTCCAACCCGCTTTGACAAACGTCCCCATGGACCGTGGCATATGCCACGCGGATGTCACCAGCAGCCATTTTTTCGTGATGTCGATGCCAGCGAGTTGACTGGTCAGCACGGCATTCTCAAAAGTGTTGCGCGAGCGGTCTTCGTATTGCAGGTGAGGCCCAACCGCACCTTGGCTCTCAAAAAATCCCCGTGCACGTTCGGCCTCGCTGGCACCGGTGCCCAGCAGCTCACCTTCGCCGCCGGTATAGACCACCTGCATCTTTGGGTTGCGTTTGAGCAGGGCGAGAGTTGCCGTCATGCGCTCCGCGCCGTCGTTGAGCAAGGGCTGGGTGTGAGCTTGGGCGATGTATCCGTCTTCGGTGGCACCGCCCAGCACAATGGCACCGGCATAGCCACTCACATCCGCATTGGGTGCCATCTCGGCGTACTGGGCTTCCAGGCGTTGTAACAAGTAGTTTGGCAGTGGGAGCCAGCCGAGCAGCATCAGCAACGCGAGTGCTACGGTGACCAGGCGCTGGGCGCGTTTCGGGTTGCGCCTGGGCGATAGCAGTGCCAGCAGCAACAGCACGGCAACCCACCCCAATGGTTGGGTAAACAAGGCCAAAATTTTGGAGAGTAAAAACATGGTGAGAGGCACGAAGTCAGGCGCTGGCATGCGAAGGCAGGCATGCTACCACCCGTATGCGGGGCCGCCCTGCGTGGGACACATCGTGTTACACCAAACCAGCGCAATATCGATCGTGCAGACCTAGAATGAAATTTGAAGTTTTGTTCAGTTTTTGGAGTTAAATCATGAAGAATTTGCGTAACCCCATCGCTCTGGTGCTCACCGCCTTGGCACTGTGCATCGGTGCTTCGGCACTGGCCCAGACCACCGTCGCCGCAACGGTTGGCACCACGAATCCCACCACGGGCACCACCGCAGGTGTCACCGTTGTCACCGGGCCGACAGCAGGAACCGGCACCGGCGCTACAGCGCCCACAACACAACGTGTCCCCAAAGGCTTTGTGACCGATCTTGCGAAGGCCAGTTTGGCCAAGCAAGGCATTGCCAACCCGACCAAAGCGCAACTAGCCGCCGAGAGCAAAGCCATTGCAGCGCAGCGCGTCCAGGGTAAAGGCTGGGGCGTGATTGCCCAGTCGCTGGGGTTGAATCTGGGCCAGGTCATCAGTGCGGCCAACCAGGCACGCCGTGAAGCGCGCAAAGACCATGACAAGCATGGCGAGGACAAGGACGGTAAAGGCCAACATGGCAAACACCACGGCGGTGACCATGGTGGCAACCACAAGGCTGAGCACAAGTCCCATAGCACTACGGACGGAACCACACCAACTGGCGGTGCAAGCACGGGACACAGCGAAAGCCACGGCTCCAGCGGTGGCGGCGGCAAAGGTAAGTAAGCCAGGCAGCCCGCTAGCGCTTGGCTAGCGCGGCAAGACAAGCGCCGACCGTGATTCCCACTGCGTCGGCCGCCAGGTCCCCCCATTCGCAGGAACGACCTGGCACCCAGAGCTGCAAAATCTCAATGGCACCGCCGTAGGCCAACAGGCTCAAGAGCAAAAGGCGTTGGTTGTAAGGCGGCGCTGGAAGCCCCAGCCATGCGGCAAACGCCAAAGCCGCGAACGCAGCGGTGTGGTTGAGTTTGTCCCATCCCAAGTCGACGCCGTGTGGTGGCGATGGCGTCAGTGCCAGATAGCTCACGACGACGAGCAATAGCGCCAGCACAGCGCGCCAAGTTTGGGCAGCCCGTAGCGTGGAAGTGAAAAAATTCATCT
>JBEEJM010000148.1:0-2504 GCA_041169205.1 Pseudomonadota bacterium
CTAGGCGTGAGCTGCCCTCGTTGCCTTGCCAGCACCACCGACGCTCAAAAAGCCAGCGCACGCGAACGCCAGCGCCAATGGGAATTGGCCAAATCGCGCCAACAGGTCCACATAGGCGCGACCATGCCCACAAGTCCGAAGGCCTGAGTTGGGCTCACATGCACGCAGCCCCGCTCCCTGTTTTGTATTCCTTTCGGCGCTGCCCCTACGCCATGCGTGCGCGACTCGCGCTGCGTGCCAGCGGTGTGGTGGTCGAGTTGCGCGAAATCGCATTGAAGAATAAGCCGCCTGAAATGTTGGCCGTATCTCCTAAAGGAACCGTGCCGGTATTGGTACTCGCCGACGGCAGGGTTTTGGAGCAAAGCCTGGACATCATGTTGTGGGCTTTGAGCCAGCATGACTCACAGCACTGGCTGCCAATGTCGTCTGCAGACATGGCACAAGCCATGGCATTGATCGCACAGAACGACGGTGACTTCAAGGTCAATCTGGATCGGTACAAATACCCCTCCCGTTACGACCTGCCCGATAGACTGGAACACCGAGCCAAAGGCGCACAGTTTCTGCAAATCCTGAACACCCAGTTGGGCGCGCAAGGGTTTCTGCACGGTGGTCACTTTGGCCTGCTCGACGCCGCCATTGCGCCCTTTGTGCGCCAGTTCGCCCACACCGATCCCGCTTGGTTTGGCAGCCAACCCTGGCCTGCCTTGCAACAGTGGCTGTCTGCGTTTGAAGCATCCGATGCCTATTGCGGCGTGATGTGCAAGCTCCCCGTCTGGGTGGGCATTTAGTCGCAGCCTACCAACGCTCCATATACGGCCGCAGGTCCAGCTCAAACGTCCAGGCATCACGCGGCTGGTTGTGCAGGTGCCAGTAGTTTTCTGCGATGTGGTCAGGGTTCAGGATACCGTCCTGGTCCTTGAGCGCATAGCGCTCGGGGAATTGGGTGCGGATGAAGTCAGTGTCGATGGCACCGTCCACCACCACATGGGCGACGTGGATGTTGCGCGGGCCCAGCTCACGCGCCATGCTTTGCGCCAGCGCCCGCAACGCATGCTTGGCACCGGCAAAGGCTGCAAAGTTGGCAGAGCCCCGCAAGCCCGCCGTGGCACCCGTGAACAAAATCGTGCCACGCCCGCGCGTCACCATGCGCTGGGCGGCGGCCTGCGCATTGAGGAAGCCGCTGAAGCAGGCCATCTCCCAAATTTTGAAATACTTGCGCGCAGACTCTTCCAGAATGCTGCACGGAACGTTGGCACCGATGTTGAACACCAGCACTTCGATGGGGCCGTGCTCGGTCTCGATCTGTTCAAACAAGGCTTTCACATCTTCTTCCTTGCGCGCATCGCTCGCGTAGCCGTAGGCCTGGCCGCCCTCGGTGCGGATGCTGTCCACCAGCGGCTGCAGTTTGTCGGCCGAGCGGCGCGTCATGCAGGCGATGTAGCCCTCCTTGGCAAAGCGTTTGGCGATAGCACCGCCGGTGGAGTCGCCTGCGCCTATGACCAGCGCGACTTTGGGTTGAGATGCATTCGAAGTCATGGTTTGCTCCTGGGTTAAGTGGCAACGGCGCTTGGCAACGCCTTGTCGAGAAAGCGGCGGCTGGCCGCGAGAATCTCTTTGCGGGTACGCTCGCTCTCCACCGCACGCGCCAGCACCAGCGCGCCTACGCACTGGGCGATCAGGGCCCAACCTGCATCCGGGTCGCCGGTGCGCTGGCTCCAGCTCTTTTGCGTGCGTTTCAGGGCTGCTTCCACCGTGCTGCGCACCGCCGGGCCGGCCTGTGCGATCTCAGCGCCTAACGTCGGCAATACGCAGCCGACGTCCGGATTCATCGCATGGAAGCTGCTCAGGTAGTCACGCAGGCATTTGGCGACGTGGTTGTCAGGCGAATCCTGGTCGCCAGCCAGCATGGCGCTGCTGTTGTCCATCTCCTCCTGCACCAGTGCCTCGAACAGCGCCTGCTTGGATGGGAAGTGGCTGTAGAAGGCACCACCCGTGAGACCAATGGAGGCCATCAGCGCATCTACGCCAGTGGCCTTGAAGCCGCCCGTCTTGGCAATGGCACGGCTGCTGTCCAGCAGCTTCTGGCGGGTCTCTTCCTTGTGGGTCTTGGCGTAGCGCATGGCGGTCCTCGGGGTTATCCGGTTGACAAACGAGAAGCTGTAGCATAACGTACGTTCACTAAACGATCATTTATTCATGAAATCCACAATGACAAAAACAGTTGAATTTTTCTTTGACGTGGGCAGCCCGGCCAGCTACCTGGCCTGGACACAGATGCCCGCACTGTGCGCGCAGGCTCGCGCAACCCTGGTCTACAAGCCCATGTTGCTCGGCGCTGTATTCCAGGCCACGGGCAATGCATCACCCGCCATGGTTGCCACCAAGGGGCGCTACATGACGGTGGACTTGGCTCGCTTCGCCAAGCGCTACGGCGTGGACTTCAAGATGAACCCCCATTTTCCGATTAACACCCTGCAATTGATGCGCGGCGTAATTGGCAT
>JBEEJM010000149.1:0-24220 GCA_041169205.1 Pseudomonadota bacterium
CCAAGTAAATCAAGAAAACCCTGCTATTGAATAGATAGCAGGGTTTTTTCTTGGGGGCTTGGCATTGCAAATTCAGTTCACCATCACCAGCTTCCCCTTGACCCCGCGTGAGCCCATGTGGGCGTAAGCCGCTTTGAGTTCTGCCATGGGCATGGTGCGGTCAATGACGGGTTTGATTTTTCCTTGGCCGTACCACTGGGCCAGTTCCATCATCATTGCCGCGTTCGCTTTGGGCTCGCGTTTGGCAAAGTCACCCCAGAACACGCCAACGATAGACGCGCCTTTGAGCAAGGCCAAGTTGAACGGCAGGGCGGGAATAGGGCCCGATGCAAAACCCACCACCAAATAGCGGCCACGCCACGCAATGGAGCGAAATGCGGGCTCGGCAAAGTCGCCGCCTACCGGGTCATAAATCACATCGGGGCCTTTGCCATCGGTTAGCGCTTTGATGGCGTCGCGCAGATTCTCGGTGGTGTAGTTGATCGTGGCGTCCGCCCCAATGGCGGTGCACAAGTCACACTTTTCTTGCGACGATGCCGCCGCGATGACCCGGGCCCCCATGGCCTTGGCAATCTGGATGGCCGCAGTACCCACGCCGCCTGCAGCGCCCAGCACCAGCACGGTTTCACCGGCCTTGAGCTGTGCGCGGTCTACCAGCGCGTGGTGCGACGTGGCGTAGATCATGATGAATGCGGCGGCATCCACAAACGGAAAGCCCGGCGGCAGCGGCATGCACATGGCGGCGGGTGCCAGCGTGTGGGTGGCAAAGCCGCCGGTGCCGCTCAGGCAGGCCACGGCCTGGCCTACTTTGAGGTGCGTGACACCTTCTCCCACGGCTTGTACGATGCCTGCGTATTCCGAGCCGGGCACAAAGGGCAGGGGCGGCTTCATCTGGTACTTGTTCTGCACGATCAGGATGTCGGGAAAGTTCAGGCTCGCGGCCTTGATTTCCAGCAGCACCTCACCCGCTTTGGGTTGGGGGGTGGGCAGTTCTTGCCAGGTTAGGGCGTCAATGCCGGTGGGGTTTTCACAAAGCCAGGCGTGCATGGTGGGTCTCCAAATTAGGTCTGCGCATCATAGGTTGTAGTCACCCACCTACAATCGATGCTTACCTGCAAAGACCATGAAAATTCTCATTTCCAACGACGACGGCTACCAGGCTCCCGGCATTGTGGCGCTCTACAACGCGCTGAAAGATATAGCCGACGTGGAGGTGATTGCACCGGAGCAAAACAACAGTGCCAAATCCAATGCGCTCACACTGCACACGCCGCTGTACGTGAGCCGGGCGGCCAATGGTTTTCGGGTGGTGAATGGCACGCCGGCCGACTGCGTGCACATTGCACTCACGGGCTTGTTGGACTACCGGCCTGATTTGGTGGTCTCTGGCATTAACAACGGCGCCAACATGGGCGACGACACCATTTATTCCGGCACCGTCGGTGCCGCCATGGAAGGGTTTTTGTTTGGCATTCCGGCCATCGCGTTCTCGCAAGTGGACAAAGATTGGCATGAACTCGAATCTGCCGCCCGCAAGGCGCGTGAGTTGGTGCAAAGCATGCAACAGCAACACCTGATCACCCACACGCCGTGGCTGCTCAATGTGAATATTCCCAACCGGCCCTACGCCGACATCGGCAACATGAAGCTGTGTCGCTTAGGCAAGCGCCATGCGGCGGAAAAGGTGATCACCCAGCGCAGCCCACGCGGTGAGACCATGTACTGGATTGGCGCTGCTGGCCCCGTGAAAGACGATGCCGATGGCACCGATTTTCACGCCACGGCGCAGGGCCACATGTCCATGACGCCGCTCAAAGTCGACTTGACAGATCACGATGCGCTGCGCTACTGGGCGCAAACGGCCTCTCTTCTTGCGGCAGTTCCACCGGCCCCGGTGGCATGAAGCAGCGCCCCACATTTCCTGCGCAGTTGGGTAGCACGCTGGTTAAGAACCGACCTAGCGTGCACGCAGTACCAACCCCGCAAGGCGTGGGCATGGATTCGTCGGCTGTGCGCATGGCCATGGTGCAAAAGCTCAAAGGGCAGGGCGTGACCGACCCGCTGGTACTGCTCGCCATGGGCAGCATCGAGCGGCACCGGTTTGTTGACACCGGCCTGGCCAACCAAGCCTACGAGGACACCAGTTTGCCCATTGGCCTGGGGCAAACCATTTCCAAGCCCGGCGTGGTCTCGCGCATGATCGAATTGATGCGCAATGGCACCACGGGCAAGTTGGGCCGGGTGCTGGAGATTGGCACCGGCTGCGGCTACCAAGCGGCGGTGCTCAGCATGGTGGCCACCGAGGTGTACAGCATTGAGCGCCTGCGGGGTCTGCACGACAAGGCAAGGGAGAACCTGCGGCATTTGCGGCTTGCCAATCTGCATTTGTTGTTTGGCGACGGCATGGCAGGTTATGCCGTGGGTGCGCCCTATGCGGCCATCATTGCTGCCGCCGGTGGCGAGGCTGTGCCGCAAGCCTGGGTCGACCAGCTGGCCATGGGTGGGCGCTTGGTGGCCCCCGTGGTGACCGGTGGAGCCAAAGGCGGCACCCAGGCGCTTTTGGTGCTGGACAAGACGCCGCAGGGCATTCGTCAGAGTTTGCTGGAGGCGGTGCACTTTGTCCCTCTAAAATCGGGCGTTGCCTGAAGGAAAGTGTTTATGTCTGGTTTGTTGTCTCGGGGTTCGTGGTCTTTGGCGGTGGTTACGGCTGTGGTGTTGTCTGGCTGTGCTTCCAAAGGGATCAACCGTGCGCCCGTGGAAGACCGTGGCAACGTCAGCAATGCGCCAGTTGCCACCGATGCGCGCACCCAGCAGGTCAAGCAATTGCCTGGCTTCGAGAACGCCGGCAAATCGGGCTACTACACCGTCAAGCCCGGCGACACGCTGATTCGCATTGGCCTGGAGTCTGGACAAAGCCATAAAGACATTGGCCGCTGGAACACCCTGGAGAACCCGGACCGCATTGAGGTGGGGCAGGTGCTGCGCGTAACCCCTCCCACCGGCAGTGATGCCGTCGTGGTGGGCAAACCCGTTGCCAGCAGCAACGTGGTGTCTACCCCTATTGCGGCTGGTCTGCCTGCCAAAGCGGCCTCGGCCCCAAGTTCCGCACCGACCCCACCACCGGTGGCTGCCGCCGCGGCCAAAAGCTCTGGCAGTGACGATGACTTGGGCTGGGTCTGGCCTGGCAAGGGCCATGTCATCGCTGGCTTTGATGAAGTCAAAAACAAAGGCCTCGATATCGGCGGCAGCGCGGGTGACCCGGTGCTTGCCGCGGCAGAGGGCAAAGTGGTTTACGCTGGCTCGGGCCTGCGCGGCTATGGCAACCTGATCATCCTCAAGCACAACAACACGTATCTCACGGCCTACGCGCACAACAAATCGCTGCTGGTCAAAGAAGACCAGACGGTGAAAAAAGGCCAAAAAATTGCCGAGATGGGTGACAGCGATGCCGACCGCGTCAAGCTGCACTTTGAGGTGCGGCGCCAGGGCAAGCCGGTGGATCCTGCCAAATACCTGCCTGCCCAATAGCAGCGCTATGCCATGACTCAACCCCTCGATTCAGAGTCAAATGGGCCGCTAGCCCCCGAGGAATATGCGCAAGCAGCTATCGAAATCGTAGCGCCTGCCGTGTTGGAAGCGTTGGCCAAAGAGGCCCGTGCCGGCGATGAGTCGGCCGATTCGCTGGCCCTGTACCTGCGCGGCGTGCGCCGCACCGAACTGTTTACCCCTGCTCAGGAATTTGAATGCGCCACCCTTGCGCGCGCCGGTGACTTTGCCGCCCGCCAAAGCATGATCGAGCACAACTTGCGCCTGGTCATCAGCATTGCCAAGGGCTATATGGGGCGCGGCGTGCCCATGGCCGACCTGATCGAAGAGGGTAACTTGGGCCTGATGCACGCCATCGACAAGTTCGAGCCCGAGCGGGGTTTCCGTTTCTCGACCTACGCCACCTGGTGGATTCGCCAATCGGTGGACCGAGCGCTGATGTACCAGGGTCGATCGGTTCGCTTGCCGGTGAACGTGGTGCGCGAAGTGCAGCAGGTGCTGCGCGCACGGCGCGTGCTGGAGAACGACGCTGATCTGGTGGCACAGCGGCCAGAAGGCATCCGTGCCGACGACATTGGTGCCTTGCTGGGCCGCTCCGCCACCGAAGTGGCGGAGTTGCTGGTGATGGCTGAATCGCCACGCTCGCTGGATGCGGCGCTGGACAGCGATGGCGACGAGCACACCCTGGGTGACACCCTGGTGGACGTGCTGGCGCTGGACCCCGAGGGCATCGCCCAGGGCCACGAGGTAGACCATTTGTTGGACACCTGGGTGGCCACCTTGTCGGGCCGCGAACGCGAGGTGCTGGAAGGCCGGTTTGGCTTGCATGGGCGCGAACCTGAAACCCTGGAAGTGATCAGCGTTCGCCTGGGCCTGACCCGTGAGCGCGTGCGCCAGTTGCAAAACGAGGCGCTCTACAAGCTCAAACGCTACATCACCCGCCGCGGCATCAAGCGCGAATTTTTGCTTTAAGCGGCCTCGCCACCGGGTGGTGCGCGCGTACCTGAGACAATTCAGGTATGACTGAAGAAAACATGACTGAAAAGCCGCTGCCTGAAACATTGCCGGAAGGGCAATTGCGCGTGAAATCGTTAGACCTCGAGGCCCAGGGCGTGGCCCACCGGCCCGACGGCAAAGTGGTGTTTATTGACGGTGCCCTGCCCTTTGAAGTGGTGAGCGCCCAGATCCACCGCAGTAAAAGCAGTTTCGAAAAAGGCACGCTGACCGAGATCCACCTAGAGTCGTCGCAGCGCGTGCGCCCACAGTGTCCGCACTTTGGTCTGCAGGAAAATGCGTGTGGCGGTTGCAAGATGCAGCACCTGCACATTGGCGCACAGGTCGCGGTGAAGCAGCGCGTGATGGAAGACAACCTGTGGCACATCGGCAAAGTGCGGCCTGAGAACGTGATGCGCCCCATCGAAGGCCCGGCGTGGGGCTACCGCTACCGGGCCCGCCTGTCGGTGCGCCATGTGCGCAAAAAGGGTGCGGTGCTGATTGGGTTTCACGAGCGCAAGAGCCGCTACGTGGCCGACATGAAGGAATGCCATGTGCTCACCCCCATGGTCAGCGCCATGCTGGTGCCCTTGCGCGCGCTGATCGAGTCCATGGATGCCATCGAGACGATTCCCCAGATTGAGCTGGCCGTGGGCGACATGGGCGAGGCCCTGGGTACGGGCGACGTGACCGCGCTGGTGTTGCGCCATCTGGAGCCCTTGAGCGCTGCCGACCTGGACCGCCTGCGCGCGTTTGCAGCGGCGCATCCTGGCGTGCAATGGTGGCTTCAGGCCAAAGGGCCTGAGACGGTGGTGCGCATGGAGGAACTGCCGGGCCATGAGACCCACGCTCTGGCCTATCGCCTGCCCGAGTACGGCATCACCATGCCGTTTCGCCCCACCGACTTCACCCAGGTCAACCCGCACATCAACCGCGTGTTGGTGACCCGCGCGCTGGGCTTGTTGGCGGTGCAAAAGCACGAGCGGGTGATCGACTGGTTTTGCGGATTGGGCAACTTCACGCTGCCGCTGGCCACGCAGGCGCGCGAGGTGTTGGGTGTGGAAGGGGCTGAGAGTCTGGTTGCCCGTTCCCGTGAAAATTATGTGCTCAATCAGCCGCTAACCCCCGGTAAGCGTGCGTTGGCAGCTACGAAATTTGTAGCGCGCAATTTGTTTGAAATGACACCCGCTGTGCTCACTGCGGATGGGTCTGCGGACAAATGGCTGATAGACCCACCGCGCGAAGGTGCGTTTGCCCTGGTGCAGGCGCTGGCCGCTTTGCACCAGCAACCCGAGCTGCGCGGTGACTGGACGCCGCCGCAGCGCATTGTGTACGTGAGTTGCAACCCAGCCACCCTCGCGCGCGATGCAGGTGTGCTGGTGACCGAGGGTGGCTACCGCTGTGCGAAGGCGGGGGTGGTCAATATGTTCCCCCACACGGCGCACGTGGAGAGCATTGCGGTGTTTGAGCGGGTGGCCTGAGGCCCCCGTCATTGGCTAGTGCCCGGCGTGGGCCTTGTCGGCAGCCGCGTCTGCCGCGGGTTTGGTCTTGGCCTTCGGCTTAGCCTTGGCACCGTCTTCCGCCGCTTTGTCGGGTTTGCTCTCGGTGATGACTTCTTCCACCGGTGCCGCAGGCTTCACGCCCACCGGTGCCACGCCGTCGAGCTTGTTGTCGCGCATGTACTGGTCCATCTCTCGCCAGCCCGCATAGATCGCCGCTTTGGAGGCTTTTTCATTGAGGGCATAACAGTCTTCAATGGCGCGCAGACCATTGCGGCAGGCACCGCCAATCGCCTTGGAATCAGCTTCCTTCTGGGCCACCTTGGGATCTGCCAGCAGGGCTGCGATGTCGCAGCCAGCCAGCAGCAGGGTCAGGGCAAGGAGGAGGGGGCGTGCAGTCATGGAATAAGTGTTACGTCGTTGGATGAGTTATCGGCATCCTGGCGGGCTTACTGAGCGCCGCACCCGAGGATAAGCCAAGAAAAAGGGCCCAAACAGGGCCCTATTCTCAAAGGAAGGCTGGCAGCTTAGTCGCGCTCGCCACCCATGATGCCGAGCAGGGCCAGCAGGCTCTGGAACACATTGATCACGTCCAGGTACAAAGCCAGTGTGGCACTGATGTAGTTGGTCTCGCCGCCGTCCACGATGCGTTTCAGGTCGTACAACATGTAGGCGCTGAACACGCCAATGGCCAACACCGAGATCGCCAGCATGCCGGCAGTGGAGCCGACAAACACGTTGATGATGCCGCCGACCATGATGGCCAGCGCGCCGACAAACAGCCACTTGCCCATGCCCGACAGGTCACGCTTGATAACGCTGGACAGGCTGGCCATGACGAAGAACACGCCGGCTGTGCCGCCAAAGGCCGTCATGATCAGTTCGGAGCCGTTTTTGAAGCCCAGCACCATGGCGATCATGCGCGAGAGCATCAGGCCCATGAAAAAGGTGAAGCCCAGCAAAACAGGTACGCCGGCGGCAGAGTTTTTGGTTTTTTCAATCGCGTAGATAAAGCCGAACGCGCCGCCCATGAAGACGATCAGTCCCAGAAAGCCCGTCAGCTGCAGGGTGATGCCGGTAGCCACGCCCAACCAAGCCCCCAGCACGGTGGGAACCAGGCTCATGGCCAGTAGCCAATAGGTATTGCGCAGCACTTTGTTGCGCTCGGCGGTGGATGCACCGTAGGCATAGCCGGTGTCCAGGGTGGTGATGCGGTCAGTCATGTCGTTGCTCCTTCTGGTGTCTGCTGGTTGCAGATGGCGCGATTTTAGGGTTTATCAAGAGCGGAACCATCAAATCCCCGCAAATTGCCCCGAATTTGGGCAAGGGTGTTGTGCGTTCTGGGGCCTAAAGTGTTGCCGCCTTGGCGCTATGCTCGACGTTTTAGATTTCTCAGGAGCAAAACCATGAAAACCAAACACTCGCTCGATGCCGTCGACGTTAAAGCCATTGCGGCTGCTGCCGAAGCCGAAGCCCTTAAGAATAACTGGGCTGTGAGCATTTGCATTGTGGATGACGGTGGCCACATGCTGTGGTTCCAGCGCCTTGACGGTGCCGCCCCCATTTCTGCCCACATTGCGCCGGGCAAAGCCCGCACCTCCGCCATGGGACGCCGTGAAAGCAAAGTCTATGAAGACATGATCAACGGTGGCCGTGCCTCGTTCCTGAGCGCCCCCAACCTAGAAGGCATGCTCGAAGGCGGTGTGCCCATCATCAAAGACGGCCAGTGCCTGGGCGCAGTGGGCGTGAGCGGTGTGAAGTCGACCGAAGACGCGCAGATTGCCAAGGCCGGCATTGCCGCGCTCAATCCCTGAGGCTCACCCCCAGGGTATCCAGCTTCTTTGCATACGAATCCCTGCGTTTTGCTGCCTCCGCCCGCTTGAAAGTGGCGATGAGTTCGGCATGGGCAACGGATGGATTCACAGGTACTCCCATGAGTGATTGGCTTCAAAGTTTGACGTTAGTGCGAAGCAATGCTGTTCTTAATTCGCGATTGGCAGGTTTTGAAACATCCACCTTTTGAACAGCCAGGTCGAACGATGAGCCTGGCCTGATGCTGGTTGGCAGTATCTTTTTTGCGGGATTCGCAGTGGTGTGCTTGCCCTGACCCGGACACATGCGAACGGAAAACCCGAATTCTTCGAGTACGCCTTTCGCATACAACTCCGCCATTTGTTGAAACGTCACGAAGGCTGAGCGTTTTACTTCTTTGAACCCTGGTTCACGGATGTCACGAACGATCTCGAACTTTCCAAGCGTATCTCGCTGCGTATCGGTAAACGGATGCAGCAGATAAGTCTGGCGAACCCCATTCTCTTTGGACACCAGCGTGTGCTCGACAGCGATATCAGTTAACAGCATCTTGTTTTCCTCATTTTTTTAGGCCACAGTTTGCCCAGCCACATCAGCCACGTCGATGAACCGGCTGTCGGCTTCCGGCCCCAACCCGACCGACACCTAAGTAAGCAGAAAGGGCCAAGGGGGGCGGCCGATTTCTGCGTCCCCCTTCGGCACAGTCGCGCTTACGCCGTAACGGGTGAGCGGATGAGGTGGTCAAAGGCGCTGAGTGCGGCCTTGGCTCCCTCGCCCGCAGCAATCACAATTTGCTTGTAGGGCACGGTGGTGCAGTCGCCCGCGGCGAACACGCCGGGCAGGCTGGTGTGGCCTTTGGCGTCCACCACGATCTCGCCAAACTTGCTGAGTTCCAGTGTGCCTTTGAGCCATTCGGTGTTGGGCACCAGCCCAATCTGAACGAATACGCCTTCCAGGTCCAACTGGTGTTCCATGCCGGTGGCGCGGTCTTTAAAGCGCATGCCGCTCACCTTGCCATCCACACCGGTGATCTCTGAGGTTTGCGCATTGGTGTGCACCGCCACGTTGGGCAGGCTATGCAGCTTGTTCACCAGCACAGCGTCGGCTTTGAGCTGATCGGCAAATTCCACCACCGTGACGTGGGCCACGATGCCCGCGAGGTCAATGGCTGCCTCAATGCCCGAGTTGCCGCCGCCAATGACGGCCGTGCGCTTGCCCTTGAACAGCGGGCCATCGCAGTGCGGGCAGTAGGCCACGCCCTTGTTTTTGTACTCGGCCTCGCCGGGCACGTTGACATTGCGCCAGCGTGCGCCGGTCGACAAAATCACCGTTTTGGCCTGCAGTGAGCCGCCGTTGGCGAGCTTGACCTCGATCAACCCACCGGGCTCTGCCGCAGGCACCAAGCCAGTGGCCTGTTGCAGGTTCATGATCTCCACGCCGTAGTGCCGGACCTGCGCTTCCATCGCGGCGGCAAACTTGGGGCCATCGGTTTCCAGCACTGAGATGTAGTTTTCAATCGCCAAGGTGTCGTTCACCTGGCCGCCGAAGCGCTCGGCCGCAATGCCGGTGCGAATGCCCTTGCGTGCGGCGTACACGGCGGCGGCAGCGCCTGCAGGGCCGCCACCAATGATGAGCATGTCGTAAGGGGCTTTGGCGGAGAGTTTGGCAGCCTCTTTGGCCGCCGCGCCGCTATCGAGCTTGGCCACAATTTCTTCGACCAGCATGTGGCCATTGTTAAACATCGCACCGTTCAGATACACGCAGGGCACGGCCATGATTTCGCGGGCGTTGATTTCGTCCTGGAAAGCGCCGCCTTCAATCACCGTGGTTTTGACCTTGGGGTTGAGTATGGCCATCAGGCTCAGGGCTTGCACCACGTCGGGGCAGCTGTGGCAGGTGAGGCTCATGTAGACCTCAAAGTGGTAGTCACCACCGCCGGCAGGGCTCAGGGCCTTGATCTGGTCGATCACGTCCTGCTCAACTTTGGGCGGGTGGCCGCCAGTCCACAGCAGTGCCAGCACCAGCGAGGTAAATTCGTGGCCCAGAGGCAGGCCTGCAAAGCGCAAGCTGGTGTCTGTGCCAGCGCGCTGAAGCGTGAACGAGGGCTTGCGGGCGTCTGTGCCGTCGGTGCGCAAGGTGATCTTGTCGCTGCGCAAACCCACAATGGTTTGCAGCAGCTCGCGCATGTCGGCTGAAGTGCTGTCGTCACCCAAAGACGCCACCAGCTCCATCGGCAATGTCACGCGCTCCAGATAGGCGGCAAGCTGAGTTTTGAGGGTGTCGTCAAGCATCGTGGGTTCCTTAAAAAAGCCGGACGGCAGGGCATGAACACCCTGGCGCTGTCCGGCGGCGTGGGCAGTTTTAGATCTTGCCGACGAGGTCGAGAGACGGGGTAATGGTCTTGGCGCCTTCGTTCCACTTGGCTGGGCACACTTGTCCTGGGTGCGACGCGGTGTACTGGGCCGCTTTCAGTTTGCGCAGGGTCTCTTTCACGTCACGGGCGATTTCGTTGGAATGGACTTCCATGGTCTTGATCATGCCTTGTGGGTCGATGATGAAGGTGCCGCGCAGTGCCAGGCCTTCTTCTTCGATATGCACGTCAAACGCACGGGTCAGTTTGTGGGTAGGGTCGCCAATCAATGGGAACTTGGCCTTGCCGACGGCAGGGGAAGTCTCGTGCCACACCTTGTGCGAGAAGTGCGTGTCGGTGGTCACGATGTAGACCTCGGCACCGGCTTTTTGGAACTCGGCGTAGTGGTCGGCAGCGTCTTCGACTTCGGTCGGGCAGTTGAAGGTGAATGCGGCGGGCATGAAAATGAACACGTTCCACTTGCCCTTCAGGGTTTCGTTGGTCACGGTCACGAATTTGCCGTTGTGGAATGCTTCGTTCTTGAAGGCGACGACTTCGGTGTTGATCAGAGACATGGAAATTCCTTTGAAGTTGATAAAGCGACAGGCACTACACGCGCTGCACTGGGAAAATTATAGGACGGGGCTATTAAAAGCACAGTTTGTTATTCCTAAGCTATCCATTGAAGAAATCAATGGTGCGCAGCGCCCGTGTTCGGCCTTGCGCGCGCAGGCCCTATTTGGTCAGGATCAGTTTCCCGGCCTTGGTGGTCTGCAGGCGGTAGCGTTGGCCGTTGTGCTCAATATCAATGGTTTGGCGTGTGCCCAGCAGGTCTTTGGACTGCAATACGGCGGGTGCATCCACAGGTGGCTGCGCTTTGGATTCATCGGGTGGCGGCACCTTGGTCTGCATCGCGGGTCGGCTCAGGGACGCGGCTCGGTAATGAAGCCAATTTTGCGCAAACCTGCCTGTTGCGCCGACGCCATGGCCTGCGCTACAAATTCATAGCGCACCGCTTTGTCGCCCCGAATGTGCAACTCGGGCTGCGGTTCTTTGCCAGCTTCGGCTTGCAACAGCTGTGGCAGTGCGCCGTCTGCGACTCGGTTTTGGTTCAAAAAATAGGCACCTTGGGCATCCACACTGAGCTGCAGGGTTTCCGGTTTGGCGTTTTGGGGCTGGCTGGTCGCGGTGGGCAGCTCTACATTCACGGCGTGTTTCATCACCGGAACGGTGATGATGAAGATGATCAGCAGCACCAACATCACGTCCACCAGGGGCGTCATGTTGATCTCGTTCATCACCTCGGTGTCACCGTCCGAGGTGGCGTCTTGGAGTCCGAAAGCCATCGCGAGTCCTTAGGCTTTTTTCATGGCAATGACCTTGCCATCGGGGTTGCCATTGCCCACCCGCGCGCCCGTCAGGTAGTAGGCATGTAGGTCATGCGCAAAGCGGTTGAGCTTGGTCAGAATGGCTTTATTGCCCCGCACCAGCGCGTTGTAGCCCAGCACCGCGGGAATCGCCACGGCCAAGCCCAGCGCGGTCATGATCAGCGCCTCGCCAATCGGCCCCGCCACTTTGTCGATGGTGGCTTGGCCAGCCGCACCAATGCCCATCAGCGCGTGGTAAATGCCCCAAACGGTGCCGAACAAACCGACGAAGGGCGCAGTCGAACCCACCGACGCCAGGATGGCCAGGCCCCCCTGCAGCCGCGCCGTGCTGTCGTCGATGCTGTTGCGCAGGGAGCGGCTGATCCAGTCGCTCGCGTCCAGCGCGTCGTGCAGCTGGGTTTGCGTATGGCGGTGGTGTGCCGTGGCTTCCTGCCCGGATTGCGCCAGTTGCACAAACGGGTTTTCTTGCGGGTTGCCCAGCGCGCCCAGTCCAGCCGCAAAGTCTTCGCTATGCCAAAACGCTTCGGTGCGCTGCCCCAATGACTTGAATTTGACGATGTCCAGTGCTTTGATGAGGATCACGATCCAGGACGATAGGGACATGCCCAACAGCAGCAACGCCACGCTGCGGGTGACCCAGTCGCCCTGGGTCCAGAGGGTGATGAGTCCGAGTTGCGATTCCATAACTACTCCAAAACAAAATTGAAAGGCACGTTGAACCACATGGCCTCGGGCACGCCCGCCCGCTTGCCGGGCACATAGCGCCAGCGCAGGGCTGTGGCCACAGCGGCCTGGTCCAACCGGTCAAACCCGCTGGACTGTTTGATGTCTGCTTTTTGCGCTACGCCATCCGCACCAATGAGGGTGTGCACCACCACTTTGCCCTGCTCGCCCAGCCGCTTGCTCAAGGGTGGGTAGGGTGGTTTGGGGTTGTTCAGGTAGTCCGCGTCGCTGGACGGCAGCTCTACTTTTGGGGCAGCTTGCGTGTGCGGCGTTGGCGTGGTGGTCGGGGTGGCACTGCTGACCACCGCTGTGTTGGATGCCAGTGCGGCGATCGGTGCCGGAGTAGTGGGCGCAGTGGACGTATTAAGGGTGGGTGCTGTGGCGGTTTCTTGCACAGCGAGGGGCGCTGCGGTCGGCGCGGCGCGTGGGGCCGGTGCCGCTGCTTTCGCGGGGGCCGGTGGCATTTTTGCCTGTGGCGCTGTTGGTGCGGCGGGATCCATGACCATCACCAGAATTTCAGGTGGCAACAGCGCCTCGGAGACACGGCGCAACAGCCCGGTTTGCACGGCCCACAGGGCCGCTGCGTGAAACGCCAGCACGCTGATAACGATGATAATTTTTCGGTTCATGGGCAACAACGCAATAAGGGGGTCAGGTGTCTGCCCACATGCGCAACAGGTTGTGGTAACAGCCCGTCAATTGGACCACTTCTGGCGTATCGCCCCCAGACTGGCGCAGGGCCAGGATGGCCATGTCCATGTCGTATAGCAATCGGCGCTGCGCATCGGGGCGCACCATGCTCTCAATCCAGAAAAAGCAGGCCACGCGCTCACCACGGGTCACGGGTTCGACGCGATGCACCGAGGTGCCCGGATACATCACCAAGTCTCCGGCTTGCAGCTTGACGCGTTGCTCGCCATAGGTGTCTTGCACCACCAGTTCACCACCGTCGTAGCTCTCTGGGTCGCTCAAAAACAGGGTGCACGAGACGTCGGTGCGCACGTGTTTGCCGGTGGCGGCGTGGGTGCGTACCGCGTTGTCGATGTGGTTGCCAAACGCATTGCTCTCCCCGCCATAGCGGTTGAACAGCGGTGGGTACACCGTCTTGGGGAGTGCGCCCGTCACAAACTGCGGATTGCGGGCCAGCGCCACCGATACCAGATGGCGGGCCTGCTGCGCTTGGGGGGAGTCTTCCGGAAGTTGGCGGTTGTTTTTGACCACCGCGCTTTGCGTGCCCGCCGTGACCCGGCCGTCGACCCAATTGGCCGACAAAACTAGTTGGCGAACCTGTTTCAGTTCATCGGCGTGCAGGGCTTGGGGGATTCGCAACAGCATGGTGGTCTCTCGGGTTAGAGGTCTAAAACTTGGCAGTCCAGGTCATGCGCACACTGCGCGCCGCACCCAGGCTGGGCCAGCCCTGGTAGAGCGAGCTGTAGTACACCGTGTCGCCGATGTTGTCGATATTCATCTTGAGCGTGTTGTTCATATTCCATTGGTATTCCACCAGTGCATCGGCTTTGACGTAGCCCGGTGCCGTGTTGGCAAGGGCTGTGGCGTTGGCCGAGGCCGGGTGGTTTTCGCTGACCGCCGTCAAGCCACCGCCTACGCGCCACTGGCTGTTGATGCTGTAGGTGGTCCACAGGTTGGCCTGCTTGGCAGGTGTCAGGCCGGGGTTCAACCCGACCGTGGCCTGTGACGCTACGCTGGAACCGGCCTGGTCAATTACCCCATTCATGAACACCAGTCCGGCAAAAATTTCCCACTGCGGCGTCAGTCGGCCCGCCACTTCAAACTCCAGAGAGTCGGTGTGCCGCTGGCCCGACAGCAGGAATTCGCCGGTGCCCTGGTTGATATCGGTGTTGCGCTCGTTGTACTTGTCGGTGCGTGCCAGCGCGGTGCGTAGCGACAGGTCGCCATCGGCCAGCTCCCACTTGATGCCAATTTCCACATTGCGGCTGCTCTCTGGTGGTGTGTTGGCGCTGGTGGTGTCGTACTGGTACAGATCGCCCGAGGTGTTGAACGATGTACCGTACGAGGCGTAGTAGCTGACCTCGTCGCTGGGCTGGTACATGACGCCCAGGCGCTTGCTCCAGACCGCGTCGGTGCGTGACAGCGAGCCGCCGGTCAGCCGGTCGTAGTTGCCACCAAACTGATCCCAGCGCAGTCCGCCCACCAGCTTCCAGTAGGGGGTGAGGGAGACGGTGTCTTGCAAATACGTCCCCAGGGTCGTGGCCTGGAAGGTATTGGCCCAGTTTTTGACGCGGGTGTCTGCCACGCCCGTGTTGCTGGCCAGGGCTACCGTGGTCGCGGGTTTGGCCGGCGTGCCCGAGTAGGTGTAGCGGGTCGAACGCTCCAGCGCATATTCACCGCCCAGCAGCAGCTCGTTTTTCAGACCGAACCACTCGGTTTTGGTCAGGTAGTCGGTTTGCAGAAAGGTGTGGTGCTCTTCGCCAGCGCGTGTTTGGCTGCCGCGGTTGACCACCGTGTTGGGGCCGAAGTTGGCTTGCGTCACGCTGCCCGCCAAGGCGTTGATTTGCGTGGCCCACAGGTCGCGGCTGTAGGTGCCGTCGCGCAGCGTGGTTTTGAGGCTGCTGCCATCTGTCCAGCGGTGGGTGTGGGTGACGGTGGCAATGTCTGCACTGTCTTTTTGGTAGTCAGAGCTCAGGCCGTACCACTTGTCGGTGGGGAAGGGCGCGGGCGCACCTTGCAGCCAGCGGCCGCCCAGGTCGGGCTTGTCTTTGTAGTCCAGGTGGTACAGGCTGAACAGAAACTCATCGGCCGTGCCAATGCCCAGGCGGTAGTCCAGCGCCAAACCCTTGCGGTGCGTGCCCGCCTGGTCGGCGCGACCGTCCCAGTCGGTGGTCATGGCGTTGACGTGCAAGGCGGCGTCTTCACCGGTGATGATGTTGAAGTCGCCGTCCACCCGCAGGTAGTTGCCCGTGCCCACTGTGGTGTTGACTTCGTTCTGGTTGATCAATCGGGGTAGTTTGCTGACTTGGTTGACGACACCGCCGGTGGAGCCCCGGCCAAACAGCATGGAGGCCGAGCCGCGCAGCACTTCCACGCGGTCTAGGTTGAAGGTGTCGCGGTTGTACTGCGCAATGTCACGCATGCCGTCCAGATAAATGTCTCCCGCCACGGTAAAGCCGCGCAGGCGAATGTTGTCGCCAATGCGGCCGCCTTCACCAGCCTCAAAGGTGATGCCGGGCACGTTTTGCAGCGCTTCCTTGAGTGAGTCTTTGCCTTGGTCATGGATTAGCGCTTCGGTAATCACCGTCAGCGACTGCGGAATGTCTTTGGCGGCGGCCGGGGCCTTGCCTATGGTGGTCAGGCCGCTTTGGTAGGTCTGGGTTTTGCGTTCCAGCGTATCTTTGATGGTGACTGTTTTGAGGGTTTTGCTGTCGTCTGCTTCCTGCGCAGTGGTTTGCGCCATGGCGGCCATCGAGCCGGCAAGCAGCATGGCACCGAGCGGTAACAACGCGGAAGATGCTATTGTTTTAGTAGCTGCTCGCGCATGTTTCACGGGGGCTGCAGGTCGTTTTGACTTAAATTTGAGAGCGCGTGGCATAGCTTTTTGACCTTGTAGATCGGGTGGACCGTGTAAAGGAAATTGGCTGGCTACGTCACATGCCCGAGTTGGACCGTGTTTTGGCTGGCTGAATTGGGTTTGATTATACACAAATACGAATCATTCCCATTTGCATGTGTAAAAAAGGAGGAACGCCATTCCTCCTTGTGTCTTCTCTTAGTAGACCAGCCGGTCCGGATGAATCTCCTGCAGGATCGTGGTGGCGATTTCTTCGATGGATTTGGTTGTGGTGGACAGCCAGCGAATGCCGGTGCGGCGCATCATGGCCTCGGCCTCGGCCACTTCGTTGCGGCAGTTCTCTAGCGAGGCGTATTTGGAGTTGGGACGGCGCTCATTGCGAATCTCGCTCAGGCGCTCGGGTTGAATCGTCAGGCCAAAAATCTTGCTTTTGTGGGGCATGAGGGCGGGGGGCAATTGCCGACGTTCAAAGTCTTCTGGGATCAACGGATAGTTGGACGCCTTCAGGCCATATTGCATGGCCAGGTACAGCGAAGTCGGGGTTTTCCCGCTGCGGCTGACGCCCACCAGAATGACGTCTGACTGCTCCAAGTCGCGGTTGGACTGGCCGTCGTCGTGCGCCAGCGAGAAGTTAATGGCCTCGATGCGGCTTTGGTACTCCTTGCTCTTGCTGGCATCGCTGAACCGGCCAATCCGGTGGTTCGATTTGATCTTGAGTTCCTGCTCCAGCGGGTGCACAAACATGCCAAACATGTCCAGCAGCATGCCTTGGCAACCCTCCTGGATTACCTTCAGCACCTCCATGTTGACCAGCGTGGTGAAGACGATGGGGCGGTTTCCGTCTACTTCGGCGGCGTGGTTGATTTGCCGCACGGCTTGGTGGGCTTTGTCCTCGGTGTCGGTAAATGGCAGACGGACCATGCGGGACTTGGTCTCGAACTGGGCCAAGATGGCGTTGCCAAATGTTTCGGCCGTGATGCCGGTGCCGTCGGAGACGAAAAATACGGTGCGTTGGGGCATGGTGGATTCAGGGTTTTGACGGCTTCGGGTTCTACAATCGTTGCAATTTAGCGCATTTTGCGCCCGCCGGTTTTTAAACTCTGGAGTATTGCGATGTCTCAACTGTTCAGTGCAACCGATCTGGTTGTGCCGTTTGAAAAACTGCGAATGACCGATGTGGAACTGGTGGGCGGAAAAAACGCCAGCCTGGGCGAGATGATTTCTCACCTGCCCACCGGCGTCAAAGTGCCGACCGGTTTTGCCACCACGGCGCATGCGTTTCGTGAATTCCTCAAATTTGGCGACCTGTCTGCCAAGATCAACGCCAAGCTCACCAGCCTCGACACCGAAGACGTGCGTGCGCTGGCAAAAGTAGGGGCTGAAATTCGCGCCATGGTCGAAGTGCAGCCCTTTCCCCCCGAATTGGAACAAGGCATCCGTGACGCGTTCGAAACCCTGAGCGCGGGCAACCGCGAAGCCACCTTTGCCGTGCGCTCCTCCGCCACAGCGGAAGATTTGCCCGACGCATCCTTTGCGGGCCAGCAAGAAACGTTTTTGAACGTGCATGGCATTGAGGACATCTTGCACAAAATCCGCGAGGTGTTTGCGTCGCTTTACAACGACCGCGCCATCAGCTACCGCGTGCACCAGGGCTTTGCGCATGAGCACGTGGCCCTGAGCGCCGGTATCCAGCGTATGGTGCGCTCCGATTTGGGTGTTTCGGGTGTGCTTTTCACCATCGACACCGAGTCCGGCTTCAAAGATGTGGTGTTCATCACCTCCAGCTACGGCCTGGGTGAAACCGTGGTGCAGGGCGCTGTGAACCCCGACGAGTTTTATGTGCACAAGCCAATGCTGCGTGCAGGCAACCGTGCGGTGATTCGCCGCAACCTGGGCTCCAAGCTGATTCAAATGGTATTTACCACGGCTGAAGAAAAAGCGGCTGCTGGCGGCAAGCTCATCAAGACGACCGATGTGCCCACGGAAATGCGCAACCGCTATTCCTTGACCGATGCCGATGTAGAGCAACTGGCGCGCTACGCCTTGGTGATTGAAGAGCACTACGGTCGCCCCATGGATATCGAATGGGGCAAAGACGGAATCGATGGCGAGTTGTACATCCTGCAGGCCCGTCCTGAAACGGTCAAAAGCCAGGCCGGCAATGCGGTGGAGCACCGTTACAAGCTGGTGGGCCGCGGTGCCGTGCTGGTGGAAGGCCGTGCCATTGGGCAAAAAATCGGTACGGGGCCGGTGCGCATTGTTCACAACATCAGCGAGATGGACAAGGTGCAGGCCGGTGACGTGCTGGTCACCGACATGACGGATCCCAACTGGGAGCCGGTGATGAAACGGGCTTCCGCCATCGTCACCAACCGCGGTGGACGCACCTGCCACGCGGCCATCATCGCGCGTGAACTAGGTATTCCGGCAGTCGTCGGCTGTGGCCATGCCACCGAGGTACTCAAAGAGGGCATGCTGGTCACCGTCAGTTGTGCAGAAGGCGATACCGGTTTTATTTACGACGGCTTGCTGGAAACAGAAGTGTCCGAAGTGCAGCGCGGCACCATGCCGCCCATCGACGTCAAAATCATGATGAACGTGGGCAACCCGCAACTGGCGTTTGACTTCTGCCAGCTGCCCAATGAAGGTGTGGGTTTGGCGCGGCTGGAGTTCATCATCAACAACAACATTGGTGTGCACCCCAAGGCAATTTTGGACTACCCCAATGTGGATGCAGATTTGAAAAAAGCGGTCGAGTCTGTGGCCCGTGGCCACGCGTCACCCCGTGCGTTTTATGTGGACCGCGTGGCCGAAGGTGTGGCCACCATTGCGGCCGCTTTCTGGCCCAAACCGGTGATCGTTCGCCTCTCCGACTTCAAGAGCAATGAATACCGCAAGCTTATCGGTGGAAGCCGCTACGAGCCTGAAGAAGAAAACCCAATGCTCGGCTTCCGCGGCGCAGCGCGCTACGTCAGCGCCGAGTTTGGTGAAGCATTTGCCATGGAGTGCGAGGCGATCAAACGCGTACGCAACGACATGGGACTCAACAATGTGCAGGTGATGGTGCCTTTTGTCCGTACCTTGGAGCAGGCCAGGAAAGTCACCGAATTGCTGGGCAAGCATGGTCTGAAGCGCGGTGAAAATGAACTCAAGCTGATCATGATGTGCGAGATCCCTAGTAACGCCATCCTGGCTGACCAGTTCCTGGAGTACTTCGATGGTTTCTCCATCGGCTCCAACGACCTGACCCAGCTGACTTTGGGACTGGACCGCGACTCTGGTTTGGCGGTGCTCGCCGCCGACTTTGACGAACGGGACCCAGCGGTCAAAGCGCTGATCAGCATGGCGATTGCGGCCTGCAAGCGCCAGGGCAAATACATCGGTATTTGTGGACAAGGCCCCAGCGACCACCCAGACTTTGCGCTGTGGCTGGAAGAGCAGGGCATATCGTCCATCTCCCTGAATCCGGACTCCGTGATTGCAACCTGGCAGCAACTCGCCGCGAAATGACAGAGGCCACCCACCAACGCCGATGGTCTCTGCATGCAGGGCTGTTGGCGCTTTGGTTTGTGGCGTCTTTTGTGGTGGTGTTTTTTGCCAGAGATTTGCAATTTTTGGTTGCGGGCTGGCCTGTTGGGTTCTGGTTTTCCGCCCAAGGTTCGGTGCTCATATTCATTGGCATCGTGGTGGTTTTCGCCTGGGTCGAAAACCGCCGCGAAGGGCCTGAACCCGGATTTAACTATCCCAACTTTGCGGCACGCGAACGCCGTTTGCATTGGCGTTTTGCTATGTATACGGCGGGTCTGCTGCTGTTCCTGCTGGCACTTGCCATTGCGGAGCGGTATGGCCTGCCCAAAGCCTGGGTAGCCGGCCTTTTTTTGGCAGCCACCCTCATTTTGTACGCGGTGATCGGTGTTTACGGCCGCACCGCCGATGCCTCTGAATACTATGTGGCGGGGCGTCGCGTTCCGGCGATTTATAACGGCATGGCCACTGCGGCTGACTGGATGAGCGCCGCGTCGTTCATCAGCATGGCTGGGGGCTTGTATCTGCAGGGCTTTTCGGGCTCTGGTGGTCAGCCGGGTGGTTTGGCCTACATCCTGGGATGGACGGGTGGCTTTTGCCTCGTGGCCATGTTGGTTGCTCCTTACCTTCGCAAGTTGAATCTCTACACCTTGCCAGATTATTTTGCTGCGCGCTATGGCGGTAGCTGGCCCCGAATGATTGCCGCACTGGCCGCCATACTGGTTTCGTTTACCTACGTGGTCGCGCAAATTTACGGTGTGGGCTTGATTACATCGCGCCTGACTGGGGTGCATTTTGAGATCGGTATTTTGCTGGGACTGGGTGGCGTGCTGGTGTGTTCATTCTTGGGCGGAATGCGGGCCGTTACCTGGACGCAAGCGGTTCAGTACGTGGTGATTATTCTTGCGTTTTTGATTCCCGTGTCGTGGCTGTCCTACAAGCAGCTGGGGAACCCGTTTGCACCGCTGGCGTATGGTCAACAACTGCAAAAAATTTCCACCATGGAGGTCGCGTTGATGCACTCGCCGGCGGAGCTGGAGGTCATCGCCGAATACGCGCGCCGGGCTGACGAGTTGGAGAAGAAGTTGCTAGACGTTGACGCGGCATTGCAGGCAGAGCGTCGGGAGCTGCGTGCCAAACTGCTTTCTTTCGGCGGCGCCAAGGCGGAAACAGACGCTGCGGCCACCCTGCGACGCGAACTCGCCGCCGTGCCCAAAGATGTCGTTAGCGCCCGCGAAAAATGGTCGCGTGCCATGGTGGACTACCGCGAGCGCGCCAGGCCTTTGGGTGGTATGCCGCAGCATGACAAGCCGTTTGCGGGCGACCCCGACGGCTCGCCCGGTGAACAAAAGGCGTTTCAGAGTTCGCGTGCCAATTTTCTGGCGCTGATGTTCTGTTTGATGGTGGGCACCACCGGATTGCCGCATTTGTTGACCCGGTTCTACACCACGCCCACAGTGGCGCAGGCGCGTCAATCGGTGGCGTGGTCCTTGATCTTCATTGCCCTCTTGTATATCTCGGCACCCGCCCTGGCCGTGCTGGTGAAGTTTGAAGTGATGGCGCATCTCGTCGGCCAGCCCTTCGAGAGCCTCCCGCACTGGATGGGCCAATGGGCGCGGGATGCCTCGCTGCTCTCGTTTTCGGACGTCAACGGTGACCACATTCTGCAGTTTGCAGAACTCAAAATGGGCCCGGATCTGGTGATGTTGGCATCGCCCGAAATTGCAGGATTGCCCTACGTCATCTCCGTGCTGGTGGCTGCGGGTGGCTTGGCGGCAGCCTTGTCGACCGCGGACGGCCTGCTGTTGACCATTGGCAATGCGATAGCCCACGATGCGTATTTCGAAGGGCAGGGCAGCAAAGCCCAGGCCATGCGGCGGGTCATGTGGTCCAAGTTTGCCCTGTTGGTTGGGGCCCTGATGGCTGCCTATGTGGCGGCCCAGCGTCCGGCGGGCATTTTGTATCTGGTGTCCGCCTCGTTTTCGCTGGCCGGTGCGGCCTTTGTGCCCGCCATGGTGTTGGGCATTTTTTGGAAGCGGGCGACGCGCACGGGTGCAGTGGGTGGCATGCTCACCGGCCTGGGCGTCAGCCTGTACTACATGGCGGTCAATCAAGCGGCCGTTCGGCAGTGGTTGGGGTTGACCGGTGATGGCCTGTGGTGGGACATACAGCCCGTATCTGCGGGGGTGTTTGGTGTGGCCTGCGGATTTATCGCCACGGTAGTGCTTAGCCTGCTCACCCGGCCAGAACCCCCTGAATTGCCGGATAGGCTATAATCTTTGGCTTCGCCTTGCTGTACCACGTCTAGACGCCGTGGGCAGCTTATCCAACCCAGCGTAACTTCAAAACTCGCTGGGGACATCCACAAGGAGTATCAATGCGTCATTACGAAATCATCCTCATGATCCACCCGGATCAGAGCGAGCAAGTTCCCGCCATGCTGGAACGTTACAAGGGCATGATCACCGCTGGCGGTGGCAAGGTGCACCGTGTTGAAGATTGGGGCCGTCGTCAGATGGTGTACATGATCAACAAGCTGGCCAAGGCCCACTACCTGTGCGTCAACATCGAAGCCGACCAGGCTGTGATGACTGAACTCGAACACGCGTTCAAGTTCAACGATGCCGTGCTGCGCCACCTGACTGTCTTGAAGAAGAAGGCTGACACCGGCCCATCTTCCATGATGAAGACCGTCGAGCGTGAAGAAACACGCAAAGCGCAGCAAGCTGAGTACCAGGCCTAAAACGCCATTTGTCCCCGGAGAGTGCCCACCAATTCACTGAGTTTGACGGCTTGTATCGCAGAGGTTGAATCCATGCGCTACACCCCGGCCGGCGTACCCGCCCTGAACCTTCAGCTCGAACACGAGTCGGAAGTGTCAGAAGCCGGTAGCCAGCGAACAGTGAAGGTGGTGGTGAAAGCGGTGGCTTTCGGAACACTGGCAGAACGGCTTGCAAAGCAGGCCATAGGCAGTGTCTGGAGGTTCAACGGTTTTCTGGCCAACTCGCCCCGAGGCAAAACGGTTGTTTTTCATATTCAAGAATTTAGTCAAGATTAATTTCAGGAGGCCCCATGGCCACGTTTAACAAGTTCAACAAAGACAAGCGCCCTAAGCGCAATACGCAATCCCTGCTGTTCAAGCGCAAGCGCTTTTGCCGCTTCACCGTGACCGGTGTAGAAGAGATTGACTACAAAGACATCGACACATTGCGTGACTTCATTGCCGAAAACGGCAAGATCATTCCCGCACGCCTGACCGGCACCCGCGCTATTTTCCAGCGCCAACTGAACACCGCTATCAAGCGCGCTCGCTTTCTCGCGATGTTGCCTTACAGCGACCAGCACAAGATCTAAGGAGCCCGGACCATGCAAATTATTCTGCTCGACAAGGTCGTGAACCTCGGCAACCTCGGCGAAATCGTCAAGGTCAAAGATGGCTATGCCCGCAACTTCCTGATTCCTTCTGGCCGTGCACGCCGCGCTACCGAGTCTGCCAAGGCAGAGTTCGAAGCCAAGCGCGCTGATCTGGAAAAAATCGCTGCTGCCAAGCTGGCCGAATGCCAGGTTTTGGGTGCAAAGCTCGGCGGTACCACCGTCAAGTTGACCCAAAAAGCGGGTGTGGACGGACGCCTGTTCGGCTCTGTGACCAACCATGACATCGCTGAAGAGCTGGTCAAGGCTGGCTACAAGGTTGTCAAGTCGCAAATCCGCATGCCTAACGGTCCTATCAAGATCGTTAGCGACAACGCAGTGAGCGTGTCTCTGCACACCGACGTGGTGGTCGACATCACCGTGTCCGTATACGGCGAAACCGCCTAAAAACGTAGCGCTCCTGGCCAAATGGGTCAGGACACTATCAAAAAGCCGCCAGGGATGCGTCCCTTGCGGCTTTTGTCTTTGTGGCCGCAGTTATCCCGAAATTTGCACAGCTTACGCACAGCTTGTCACCCGCTTGTGCCCAGGCTTTTCCCTCGACGTGACGCATTGCACCGCGTAGCATTGAAGGCTCTAAGGAAATCACCATGTCAGCCGTACTTTCTGCCGTAGACGACTACGGCCAAGACCGCCAAATCGCCCAGTTGCGCATTCCACCGCACTCGATCGAGGGCGAGTCCAGCGTGTTGGGCGGCTTGCTGCTGGACAACGACGCCTGGGACCGGGTCGGTGACATTCTTTTGGAAGCTGACTTCTATCGCTATGAGCACAAGCTGATTTACGGTGCCATCGGTGCACTGGTGAATGCCAGCAAACCGGCCGATGTCATCACTGTTTTTGAGCACCTGCAAAGCCAGGGCAAATCCGAGGAAGTCGGGGGCTTGGGGTATTTGAATTCGCTGGCGCAGTACGTGCCCAGCGCCAGCAACATTCGCCGTTATGCAGAGATCGTGCGTGACCGGGCCATTCTGCGCAAACTGGTAAGCGCCAGTGACGAAATTGCAACCAACGCCTTCAACCCCAAAGGCCGGCCCGTTGCCGATATCGTGGATGAGGCAGAGCAAAAAATCTTCAACATTGGCGAGCAAGGCTCACGCAACAAGCAAGGTTTCCAAGGCATGGAGTCGCTGGTGGTCAGCTTGCTGGACCGGGTGCAGGAAATGGCCGACAACCCCAGTGATGTCACGGGGGTGCCAACCGGGTTCTACGATCTGGACCGAAACCTCTCGGGCATGCAGGCCGGTGACCTGATCATTCTGGCAGCGCGGCCGTCCATGGGAAAAACCGCGTTGGCCATCAATATTGCAGAGCACGTGGCCCTGAACGAAGGCTTGCCTGTTGCTGTTTTCTCCATGGAAATGGGTGCTTCGCAATTGGCCGTGCGTATTGTGGGTTCCATCGG
>JBEEJM010000150.1:0-4038 GCA_041169205.1 Pseudomonadota bacterium
TAGTCTTTCGGCATGACGGCGGTCTTGCCGTTTTCAAACCAATGCACCTTGTCGGTATGCGGCAGATAGCGCCTGTCGGGCTCCCAGTTGTCTGAGCCGGTGTCGCCCTGAACGATGGAACGGTCAAACCCGCGCTGGTCGGGCAGGTTGCGTGGCTCGGAGCCCACATTCCATTTGCCAGTAATGCTGGTGCGGTAACCCGCATCTTTGAGCAGCGTCGCAATCGTCACCACATTGGCGTTGAGAGTCCCCTCATAACCCGGTTTTCCCAGGTGCTCCTGCGGCATGGCTTCCAGCAGATTGCCGACACCGTTGCGGTGGTTGTCGACCCCGGTGAGCAACATCGAGCGCGTGGGTGAGCAAGATGCCGCGACGTGGAAGTTGGAAAACCGCATGCCTTTGCGCGCCAGTGCATCAATGTGTGGCGTTGATATTTCACTGCCAAATGCGCCCACGTCGCTAAAACCCCAGTCGTCGGCCACCAGAACCACGATGTTCGGGCGCGGCTTGTCCGCCGCCCAACCCGACGTACCCGTTAGCAGCGCAAGCGCTAAAAAGCACGCCGTCTTTTTCATGGTTTGGCCTGGGCGTCTGCCAGGGGTTTCCAGTGCAGCAAACCAAAGAGCAGCGTCAGCAACACACTGATAGCCAATGGGCCACGGTACAAGCGCACAGCCTTGAACATCACCACGGCCTCAATCACATGGATGATGAGCGTGACGATGACAATGTTCTGCAGCGTGCTGGCCAGCCCGTTTGGCAAAAGTCCGGCCAGGCCCGCCAGTGCCAAGGCATACATCACCAGAAGTCCGGCTTTGAACAGAGTGAACATCAAGGTTGTCCTTTCAAAATTTCTGCTTGCACGGCCCACAAGCGGTCCTGGCCCCACACAGCGACATCGTCTACCCGAAATGACGGAACGCCCCACAGCCCCAGGCTGAACATTTCTTCGCGGTTCGTTTCGGCAATGCTGCGCCAGCTTTCGTCCTGCAGTGCCGGTTGCACCGCGCTCCATTCGAGTCCTGCGCGTTCGGCAATTTTTCGCAGCCCCCGGTCACTACCCGCATCGATGCCTTCGGCCCAGACACCGTGCATAAATGATCGCAAATACGCTTCAGCACAACCACGCTGTTGTGCCAACGGAATCAAGGCGATGCCACGTTCTGTCGGGTGGCCAATGGGGTCATTCAGGCGGCCAAACGGTATGCCACGCGCAAACGCCTCACGCGCCGCGTCGTGCGCGATATAGCGGCGCTTTTCCGCTGGCACAGGCAGGCCGCGCATGACCATCGGCAACACATAGCGGATGTGCACCGTCGCACCCGTCAGGCGACCCAGTTCAAATACGCGCGGTGTCACGATGGCCGAATACGGGCTGCGCAGCGATACAAAGAAATGAATGGGCGGTGGGACAGTGATCTGCACCGGACTGTTCAAGTCAACGCCGGGAGCAAACAGGTAGCGGGATGCCTGGCCTCGCAGCGCACCCAGTTCCCGCAGCCGCTGCTCCAGGTGGTAGAGCCGGTCAATGCCCCAGTACCATTCGCCGCCGTAGTAAAAGGTGGCACCCAAATAGTGGCCCCAACGTTGGCGCAGGGCATTGGATTCGGCGATGTGGGCTGCAGTGGCCTCCGGGCTGCTCAGTGCCCCGTCATCGAGTGCCATATCGGCTGACCACAAGCGCTGTGACACCGCGACGGCATCCTCGGCAAAACGACCTGCCGCGACGGCCGCCACCAACCGGTGCGTTGCCTGCGCCACAGCCTCGGCACTGGGCTGTTGCTGTGGGTCGGTGAAATCAAGGCCATATCGGTGTGCCAGCATGGCGGCATCGCGGCGGCTGTAAGCGATGAGTTTGTCGCGCTCTGGCGCTGCACTGTCGGGTGGTGAGCCCACTACATGGTGCGTGAGCGCAATCGCATATTGCTTTGTCAGCCGTTGCAGACATTGGGCGACCAACGCGCTGTAGGGGTCGTCCACTTGGTGGAAATAATGGACCTCGTGCGGCAACGCCTGGCGCAGTCGGGTGCGCTCTGCGCCCGCGCGACGTGCCAACAGCCGTTGCCTTGAGAGCAGGTGCTGTGAAATCACTGGCATCAACCAAGTTTTGATGGACATGGGCCTCAGCGCTATTGCATGGTTCCGTACACTTGTGTATTGTAGACTTCGAGAATGACGAAAAGCAATGAAACCGGGGGAAATATGAAACCGACACGTCAAGTTGCAAAGAGCGGTTCAGAGGCCGCACGGCTCAACCGCGACGACTGGCTGGACGCGGCTTTCAAAGCCGTGGTGGAGGGCGGTTTTGATGCGGCGCGGGTGCTGGTGTTGGCCGACAAGCTGGGCGTGACCCGGGGCAGTTTTTACTGGCATTTCATTGACCACGCGGAGCTTATTTCGGCACTGCTGGCGCGCTGGCAGGCGCGCGAGCTGGAGTCTGGGCGCAGTCTGGCTGCAGAGCTGTCTGGAACGGCGCAAGACGACTTGGAGCGGGTACTCGACTTTGCCCTCGCGCACGCGGGCGTCGATCTGGAAAACATGCGGTTCGAGCTCGCCTTGCGCGGCCTGGGGCGCCGTGATACGGCGGTGGCCGAGATGCTGGCAGCCGTGGACCAGACCCGGCTGAAGTTGTTTGAACAAAAATTCATGCGCCTGACGGGCGATGCGCAAACGTCCACTGATCTGGCAACGCTGTTTTATTTGGCCATTGTCGGCAGCAACCAGGCCTTGGCGCGCCCGGCCAATCCCAAGCAGCTCAAGCCCTATCTCAAGAGCATCATCACCCGCTACTTGGTACAAGGGCAGGTTCCGGTTGTGACTGAAGGCGCTATAAAATAAATAGCTGCTTACGCAATGGCTACGGGGGCTAGCGGCCAATTAGTCTATTAATTCGAGTTGATTACTGCCCTAATCTCAAGCACATCACCTAAGCACCGTGTTGAGAAGTGCGGCAAGTCGAGCGCCTGCCGTTGCCAGGCGCTGCTCCATCAGCGGTGTAAAGCGTTGGATGTAGCGCTGGTCCACCAAACCGGCAGGATAAAACCCCTCTGTTGTGACCAGTCGGCACGATTCTTCGGCGGCCTGGACCGGGCGCTGGCTTTTGGCCGCATCGGGTAAAACAAGCTTGCGCAGCCGTACGGCCATGTCTGCGGTGTCTTCATCCAGCTGCCGGATCAAACCGCTATCCCACACAGCGTGCAAATTGCTGCCCCGCATAAACGCTCGCAGTTGGTAGGTGTTGCCGCCCTTGTCGTCCCGGTAACCCGCATGCAGCGGCTGGTGAACATCACCCACCAAATGCACCAGGTATTTGAGGGCGTGCAGGCGCTGATCGTCGCTCCCATGGCCGCCCAGAATGGCCAACTGGCGCTCTATGGCGGTCACCACGCATTTGCCATCACGGCAGTCCCGCTGCGCGTTGAAGGTACAAGACCCCCGGGGAAAATTCACGTAATGCCAGGGTGCACTGGCAGGGTTGCGGTGCTCATCGGCCCAGGTGGAAACGGACTCCAACGTAGCCCCGGGTTCCAGGGCCAGCAGGCGGGCCACTTCGGCACTGGCTTTGGCGTTAAGTTGGGTTTGGGCCAGGATGGCAATAACCTGGTGACCCTGTGCACCCCACGCCCAAGCGTGCATCGGCAGGCACCAGGCCAGCAGCCAAACACCGGCCAGCAAAGACCGTCCCCACGCGGATTGCGTTTTCATCAATGGCGATCAACGTGTGCTGTGGGTTAGGCATAGCTCTGGAGCAGCAGGGATTTGGCGCTGGCCACGGGCGAGGTCACCGCTTCCATATAGGCCCGCGCTTTTTGCTGGCTGATATGTTCACGGATGCGGTCCAGCTCGTCGTCTACCGTGTCGCCAAACACCAGCTTGGCAAACACCACCATCAGTTCAAAAAACAGCACGAGCAGAAAGAACAAAAACCACGCAATCAAGGCCGCCGTGTTGCGCAATGTGTACTGGTGCAGTGCTTCCAACCGCGACAGCAAGCCCGCTTGCGCCACCAGATCGGGTTTGGCCCGCCACTGCGCGACG
>JBEEJM010000151.1:0-2630 GCA_041169205.1 Pseudomonadota bacterium
GCCTGGGGGTGTTGTTGTAAGTAGGCGCGTCCTAGTTCTCGCAGGGCGTCCAAGCTCAGCACGCCTGGGTCTTGCAGCTTGTGCAGGCCTTCCATGTCGATGACGATGATCTTGCGCAGGCCGGGTAACTGGTCGCGCACTTCCAGTGCCTTATCTAGCTGTTCGTCATTTTCAACAAACAGGAAACGGGTTTGAGAGTCCTCGCACAGGTACTGCACCTGGTTGGGTGCGTCGGTCGGGTAGATGCCGTTGGACACACCGCCGGCCGACAAGATGGCCAGATCGGCCCAGACCCACTCCACCGTGGTATTGGACAGAATGGCCGCACATTCGCCTTTGTCAAAGCCCAAGCTGACCAGTCCGGCGGCAATTTCCCGCACCGCATCTGCGGTCTGGTTCCAGGTCCAGCTGCGCCAGATGCCCAAATGCTTTTGCCGCATCCACACATTCGGTCCACGTGTCTTGACAGCGTTCCAGAAGATCGCGGGAATGGTTTCACCAGCAACCACGATGGTGTGGTCAGCTTGAATTTCTCTAACGTCCCAGAGTCCGTTCATGCTGCTGTCCCCAAAGTTTGCCAGCACAGCCGCTCGGCGGAAACTGCAATTTGCCGCCGGGCCGCCCCAAGGCAAATTAGCCCCCACGGGGGGCAGCGACCCGCATAGCGGTGGAGCGTGGGGGCCATATTCATCTCCAATTCTTCTTCTTTTTCCAGCGCCGCTCGCCGCGCACACCATCTTCTTTCAGCCCGAGGTAGAACTCTTTGATGTCGTCTTTTTCGCGAAGACGGGCGCAGGTGTCTTCCATCACGATGCGGCCGTTTTCCAGCACGTAGCCGTAGTCCGATGCATTGAGCGCCATGTTGGCGTTTTGCTCGACCAGCAAGATCGTGGTGCCGCGCTCGCGGTTGATGCGCACCACGATTTCAAAAATCTCTTTGGTCAGCTTGGGCGAGAGGCCCAGACTGGGCTCGTCCAGCAAGATCAGATCGGGGTTGGCCATCAGCGCGCGCGAGATCGACAGCATCTGCTGCTGTCCGCCCGAGAGCAAGCCGGCATCCTGTGTGGCGCGCTCTCGCAGGATAGGGAAGTAGCCGTACACGTTTTCCATGTCGCGGGCGACACCGTCGCGGTCGGAGCGCGTGTACGCACCCATCAGCAGATTGTCATGCACGCTGAGCAACGGAAACACTTCGCGACCCTCTGGCACATGGCTCAAGCCTTGCTGCACGATCAATGCAGGGTCTTGGGCGGTGATGTCTTCGCCCTTGAATTCGATCGAGCCTTTGCGCGGATCGATGATGCCCGAGATGGTTTTGAGAATCGTAGTTTTGCCAGCACCGTTGGAGCCCAGAACCGTGGCAATCTCGCCACGGCGCACCTGCAGGCTCACGCCGCGAATGGCCTTGATGGGGCCATAGGAGCTCTCCACGTTGAGCAGTTTCAGCACCGGCAAGTCGCTGATGGCGGGGGGGGCGGTGCTCATGCATGCTCCTTGCGCGCGGTGTCGGCCACGTCCGCACCCGCAGTGCGGCGCAGTGACGACACGTCATCAATCGAACCCAGATAGGCCTCGATCACTCCAGGATCAGTTTGCACTTCGCGTGGCGTGCCCATGGCCAACACTTCGCCCTGGTTCATCGCCAGTACGCGGTCAGACACTTTGCTCACGAGCGTCATGTCGTGCTCCACCATCAGCACGGTGATGCCCAGTTCGTTTTTGATGTCCTGAATCCAGAAAGCCATGTCTTCGGTTTCTTCGACGTTGAGTCCCGAAGAGGGTTCGTCCAGCAACAACAGTTTGGGCTCGGTGCACAGAGCGCGCGCCATTTCGACCACTTTGCGCACCCCGTAAGGTAGCCCTGCCACCAGGGAGTCACGGTGGTGCTGCAGGTCGAGCAGCTCAATGACTTCTTCGGCTTTTTCGCGCGATTTGAGTTCGGTTTCGCGTGCCGTGGCGGTGAAAAACAGGTCTTGCCACAAGCCAGTTTGGCGGTGGGTGTGCCGACCAATCAGCAGGTTGTGCAGCACACTGGCGTGCTCAAACAACTCGATGTTTTGGAAGGTGCGGGCAATGCCCAGCGACGCCACGTTTTGCGGCGGCTGATCGGTCAGCTTGATCATGCCCTGGGGGCCCACATAGTCAATCTCGCCACTGGTGGGCGTGTAGATGCGGCTGATCAGGTTGAACACCGTGGTCTTGCCCGCGCCGTTGGGGCCTATCAGTGTGAACACCTCGCCCTGCTTGACGTCAAAGCTCACCTTGTTGACCGCCAGCACGCCACCAAAGCGCACGCTCAAGTTTTTTGCAGAAAGAAGAACGTCGCTCATCATTTCAACCGATCTGACTTTTGGAACGATTTCTGCCGCTTGAACATGCCCTTGCGGTAGAACGGAAACATCTGCAAGTAGGTGCGAATCTTCAGCCACCGGCCATACAAGCCCATGGGCTCAAACAGCACGAACGCGATCAGCACCACGCCGTACACCAAGCCTTGCAAGCCTGGTGCCTGGCCAATGGCGGCGGGCAGGTAGTCTTTGATCAGCGAGATCGCCTGCGGCATGGTGATGAGAAAAATAGCCCCCAAGAAGGCCCCGTGCACCGACCCCACGCCGCCAAAGCGTACGCTC
>JBEEJM010000152.1:0-5334 GCA_041169205.1 Pseudomonadota bacterium
TCGACGGCGAGGGCGGTGATGCCCACGTGGTGGAAATGGATGTGACGGATCATGACTCCATCAAATCAGCCGTGGCACACGCCGAGACCGAGGTGGGCTCCATTGATATTTTGGTTAACAATTCGGGGGTAAGCACGACGCAACGCTTGCAAGATGTTTCACCTGACGATTACGATTACATGTTTGACACCAATGTGAAGGGCGCGTTCTTTGTGGCGCAAGAGGTCGGCAAGCGCATGTTGGCGCGTGCCAAAGGTACGGCTCCTGGCTCCTACACCGGTGGGCGCATTGTCAATGTCGCATCGATGGCCGGTCTACGCCCCTTGCCGCAAATCGGCGTGTATTGCATGAGCAAGGCGGCGGTGATTGCCATGACCAAGTCCATGGCGATGGAGTGGGGCAAGTACGGCATCAATGTGAATGCGCTGTGCCCAGGCTATATCGATACCGAAATCAACCACCACCACTGGCAAACAGAAGCCGGCCAGAAGCTGGTGCAAATGTTGCCACGCAAACGCGTCGGCAACCCGAAAGACCTTGACGCGCTGCTGGTGACGCTGTGTTCGGACCAAAGCCATTTCATCAATGGTGCGGTCATTGCTGCGGACGATGGTTTCGGCATTTAGCGCTAGATTGGCGTTGTGCTGAAGGGTATTGTGGCGGGGCTGGCCGCTGGTGCTTTGTGGGGCTTGGTTTTTGTCGCGCCAGGCTTGGTTCCGGGGTTGTCTGCCATTGATCTGGTTGCAGGTCGATATGCCTTTTACGGGCTCACTTCGCTGGTATTCATGGTTGCTGCGAGGCGACCTTTGCCCACGCTAGAGCAGGCCGGTGCGGCTTTAGGCTTGAGCGTGCTGGGGTTTTCTGGCTACTACTTGTTGTTGGTGTTGGCGGTACGCCATGCGGGGCCTGAAGTGCCCACACTCATCATTGGCACTATTCCGATTTGGGTCATGCTGTTGGGCAAGCCAGCACATTTGCTGTGGCGGAAGCTGTTGCCGGGTTTGCTGCTGACTCTGGCCGGTGTCGCCTTGATGGCGGAGCTTCCTGATGCTGCCGCCACTGCAGCCGCGCAGACCGCGCACGACTACTGGCTGGGCATCGCATACGCCTTGGCCGCCATGGTGAGCTGGACAGCTTTTGCGGTCTTCAATTCGATCTGGCTCAAAAAACACCCGGGGCTGTCTACAACAGACTGGACCAACTGGCTAGGTGTGGGCTCTGGCGTGGCGGGGATCATCTTGTGGGTGACTATCGGTTCAGAGCCAAATACGCTTCTAGCCCTCGTGGATATTGCGCAAGCAGCTATGATTTGCATAGCAATTGGTGTGGGCTCTGGATGGCTCGCCACGATACTCTGGAACCGCGCCAGTCGCATCTTGAGCGCCAGTTTGTGCGGTCAACTGATTGTGAGCGAGACCTTGTTTGGCTTGCTGTTTACCTTTGTCATTGCCATGCGTTTGCCGAGCACCACCCAAGTGGTGGCGGCGGTACTGTTCGTGCTGGGAATATCGGCGTCAATCCGCGCCCACCGCTGAGGGAGGGAGCGGAGTTGTTGCGCTAGCTAGGTTTTAGCGCGGTGCCAGGCGAATGGCACCGTCCAGACGGATCACTTCGCCGTTGAGCATGTCGTTCTCGAAAATGTGCTGTGCCAACTTGGCGTAATCCTGGGGAGTGCCCAGACGCGAAGGGAAGGGAACAGCGGCGGCCAACGCGTCTTGCACGTCCTTGGGCATGCCAAACATCATGGGGGTGCCAAAGATGCCGGGAGCGATGGTCATGTTGCGAATACCGTTGCGTGCTAAATCGCGGGCAATCGGCAACGTCATGCCAACGATGCCACCTTTGGACGCGCTGTACGCGGCCTGGCCAATTTGGCCGTCATAGGCTGCCACAGAGGCCGTGGAAATCATCACGCCGCGCTCGCCCGTGGCTTCGGGTTCGTTTTTGCACATGGCATCCGCTGCCAGACGAATCATGTTGAAGCTGCCCACCAGATTAACGGTGATGCACTTGGTAAAAGTGGCCAGTGCGTGGGCTCCAGTTTTACCTACGGTCTTCTCGCCGGGAGCAATGCCCGCGCAGTTGACCAAGCCCATCAGCTTACCCATGGAAACGGCTTTTGCAACCACGGCCTGGCCGTCGGCTTCGTTGCTGACATCGCATTTGACGAAAGCGCCGCCAATGTCTTTGGCAATGGCTTCCCCCTTTTCGACTTGCATGTCCGCAATGACCACGGTACCACCGTTGGTGGCCAACATGCGTGCAGTGCCTTCGCCCAATCCGGATGCGCCACCGGTAACGATAAATACTTTTCCTGCGATGTCCATGAATAGCTCCTTGTGTTGAGTGAGATTGGTTGACGTTTACGTTAACGTCAATTATCACCGACACGGCAAACCTTTTCATTCATTGCAGCAATTCAAGGGGGCATAGATTTATCCTGCTATACTCGACAGTCTTGAATATGTAGGCGCATAGCTCAGCTGGTTAGAGCACCACCTTGACATGGTGGGGGTCGTTGGTTCGAGTCCAATTGCGCCTACCAACATCTTCGTTTGACGATTCCCTAGGGTAAACCTAGGTCGATTGCGACAGACCACTCCCTACAATCTGCTGCACTGCAATACAACTTCGGCAACCCGCGTGCCGACACCCGCCGCAATGCCTAGCAAATCATCATCCAGCAGCAAGTCCACCGAACGGGTCATTAAAAAATACCCCAATCGTCGTTTGTACGACACGGATACCTCCAGCTACATCACGCTGACCGAAATCAAAAACTTGGTCATGGACAGTGAGTCGTTTTTGGTGCGAGATGCCAAAAGCGGTGAAGATTTGACGCGCAGCATCTTGTTGCAAATTATTCTGGAAGAAGAAGCGAATGGGTCCCCCATGTTTACGGCGCCCGTACTGTCGAACATCATCCGCTTTTATGGCCATGCCATGCAGGGCATGATGGGCGGCTACTTGGAAAAAAACATGCAGGCGTTAATGGATTTGCAAGCCCCCATGGTGCAAGGTGTGATGGGTGCCAACGTGTTTCAGCAAATGCAGGAACATATGCAGAAGCAGACAGAACAGTTCTTAGGAACTTTTGGCATCAAAAGTTAAGTCGCAATGAGTGAAGTTATCTCCCCTATTTCCGCCCCCGCACCCAAAGTTGGTTTTGTTAGCCTGGGTTGCCCCAAAGCGTTGACAGACTCCGAGCTGATACTGACCCAACTCAGCGCAGAGGGCTACCAGACATCGAAGACTTTCCAAGGCGCAGACCTTGTCATTGTGAATACCTGTGGCTTTATTGACGACGCCGTCAAGGAAAGTCTGGACACGATTGGCGAGGCCTTGGCTGAGAATGGCCGTGTGATCGTGACCGGTTGCCTCGGTGCCAAACAGTCGGCAGGTGGAGAAAACCTGGTGCGCAAAATGCATCCCAAAGTGCTGGCTGTGACCGGACCCCATGCCACGCAAGAGGTGATGGATGCCGTACACCTCAACTTGCCCAAACCGCACAATCCTTTTGTAGATCTGGTTCCCAACTCCTTTGGCGTGGCCGGTATCAAGCTGACGCCACGTCACTATGCGTACCTGAAAATCAGTGAAGGCTGTAACCACCGCTGTACTTTCTGCATCATTCCGTCGATGCGCGGGGACTTGGTGTCGCGCCCTATTGGTGACGTGTTGACTGAAGCCCGCGCCTTGTTTGCGGGTGGCGTTAAAGAACTGTTGGTGATCAGCCAGGACACGTCTGCCTATGGCGTAGACGTGAAATACCGAACTGGTTTCTGGGATGGCAAACCCGTCAAAACGCGCATGTTGGAACTCGTGCAACAACTGGGTGATATTGCCGAACCGTTCGGTGCCTGGGTGCGCTTGCATTACGTGTATCCGTATCCCAGTGTGGACGAAATTCTTCCTTTCATGGCCTCGGGCAAGGTGTTACCGTATCTGGACGTGCCATTGCAGCACAGCCATCCCGATGTACTTAAACGCATGAAACGTCCCGCCAGCGGAGAGAGAAACCTGGAGCGTATTCAGCAATGGCGCACCGTGTGCCCTGAACTGGTGGTGCGCAGTACGTTTATTGCGGGCTTTCCGGGTGAGACGGAAGAAGAGTTTTCGCATTTGCTGGACTTCATGCGCGAAGCACAGATTGACCGTGCAGGATGCTTTGCTTACAGCCCGGTCGATGGTGCTGCGGCGAATCAAATTCCCGGTATGTTGCCGGCTGAATTGCGTGAAGAGCGTCGCGCCCGATTCATGGCAGTGGCCGAAGAAATCTCTGCCCAGCGCTTGCAGCGAAGAGTGGGTTCGGTCATGCAGATATTGGTCGATTCCGCCCCAGGTTTGGGTCGCAAGGGCGGCTTGGGTCGCAGCTATGCCGACGCACCAGAAATTGATGGCGTGGTTCGTTTGCTGCCACCTGAAAAAATCAGCAAAACACTGAAGGTAGGCGAATTTACAAAAGCCCGTATCGTCAGTGCCCAAGGACACGATCTCGTGGCCTTGCCTATCTGATGTGTGTGTCACTTTCCGATGCGTAAAACGGTGAGTGGCATGAATCAAACAGACAAAAAAAAGCCGCTGTTTTCACAGCGGCTTTTCAATATCTACATTACCATTGTTGGTGCCCAGAAGAGGACTCGAACCTCCACGAAGTTACTCGCTAGTACCTGAAACTAGTGCGTCTACCAATTCCGCCATCTGGGCATCTCAGGAAAGAGAGAAGTATATCAAAAATTTAAGCCAAACCAGCGGCTTGCTGGACGAAGTTGAAGGAATTGTGCAGGGCCATCGTGACGGACATGGATTCGTGTCGCGCGACGATGGTGCGCCCGACATTTACTTGCCGCCCAACGAGATGCGGGCGGTGTTGCACAAAGATCGCGTCAAAGTGCGCATCGTCCGCAGTGATCGCAAGGGACGTCCCGAAGGGCGTGTTGTCGAGATCATTGAACGGTCGACTCAGCCGATTATTGGGCGTTTATTACAGGAGAGTGGCGTCTGGCTGGTAGCCCCAGAAGATAAGCGTTACGGTCACGATGTGCTCATACCCAAAGGTGCGACCAGCGTTGCAAAACCGGGCCAGGTCGTTGTGGTGGAGTTGGTCGAGCCGCCAGCCCTTTTTGGACAGCCGGTGGGACGCATCAAGGAAGTGCTGGGCGAGGTCGATGACCCAGGCATGGAGATCGAAATTGCAGTGCGTAAATACAGCGTACCGCATGAATTTTCTCAGGCTTGCGTGGCCCTGGCCCGAACTTTGCCAGACAAAGTGCGTCCGCAGGACCATGTCAATCGGGTAGACCTCACGGATATCCCGCTTGTCACGATCGATGG
>JBEEJM010000153.1:0-4486 GCA_041169205.1 Pseudomonadota bacterium
TCACGGTCTTGCCGCTCTTGGGCGGGGCGACCAGCAGGGCGCGTTGGCCTTTGCCGATGGGGGCGATGATGTCGATCACGCGGCCGGTGATGTTTTCTTCGGTCTTGACGCCATCGCGCTCTAGGCGCATTTGTTCTTTGGGGAACAGCGGGGTCAAATTCTCGAACATGACCTTGTGCTTGTTGCCTTCGGGGGGGCCTTCATTGACCTTGTCCAGCTTGTTCAGCGCAAAGTAGCGTTCGCCGTCTTTGGGCGTGCGCACTTCGCCTTCAATCATGTCGCCGGTGTGCAGGTTAAAGCGGCGCACCTGGCTGGGGCTGATGTAGATGTCGTCGGTACTAGCGGTGTAGCTGGTGTCGGGGCTACGCAGGAAACCAAACCCGTCAGGCAGAATTTCCAGCACACCGTCGGCAATGATCTGTTCGCCGGCGCGGGCGCGCTTCTTGATGATGGCGAACATCAACTCTTGCTTGCGCATGCGGCCCGTGTTTTCAATCTCAAGTTCTTCGGCTTGCTTGAGCACTTCCGACACGTGCAGTGCCTTGAGTTCGTTTAAATGCATGGAGTGTGTCCCGTTGGGGGAATGGACCGAAATATCGGTGGTTTGTCGAAAAATTCAGGGGGAATGGGGGAGAGGCAAGACCTGTAGCTTGGCCTCAGCGTTCTAAACCGTGAATTGGAGCCCGCTTTGCATCAGCGAGTGAACTGGGAGAATTATGACAGGAAAATGCGACCGTGCTGCGGTGTCACGGTCGCGGGCTAACCCTTAGGCCAGCTGCTGGTCGATAAATGCGGTGAGCTGTGCTTTGCTCATAGCGCCTACCTTGGTGGCTGCCAGTTGGCCGCCCTTGAACAGCATCAGGGTGGGAATGCCACGGATGCCGAATTTGGCTGGGATGTCGCGGTTTTCGTCCACATTCATCTTGGCAACCTTCAGCTTGCCATCGTACGTAGTGGAAATTTCGTCCAAGATGGGAGCGATCATCTTGCAAGGGCCGCACCACTCGGCCCAGTAGTCCACCAGAATGGGCTGTTCTGATTGCAGTACATCTACTTCAAAAGTGGCGTCGGTCACGTGTTTGATGAGGTCGCTGGCCATGGTCTTTCCTTTGGGAGTTTGCATAAGAGCTAAAGTTGCGGCATTGTGACAGAAACCAAGTACCCCGACCCCACCGCGACCCCTATCGCCGACATAGCTAAAAACCATCCCCCTGGGGTATTGCGGGCCTTCAACTATGGCCCCGATCACCCCGCCATGGCTTTGTGGGTTCATCCACAGACGGGTCTGTTGGGCCGTTTAGCCACCGAATTGCAGCGCCGTGGTGCCCACGCGGCTCGTACCGTGGTGCTGTTGCCCTATGCCCAACTTCTGCCCCTGGCCACGCGGCTGTGGACGCAGACGTTTCCGGATGGCTTTGCGCCCCGGTTTGAGACCACCATGAACTGGAGTGCAGCGCTGGGCGGTCACGACCGTCAAACGACCGATCTCACCTTGGATGCCGGGCTGGATCATCTGACTGCGCAGTCTTTTCTTGCACAAGCTGGGCTGGCGCAGCAGCAGGACGCTCTGGCGGGTTTGCTGGTGCAGGCGGCGCACCAGCTCGCGCCGTTGGCCGCGGCAGTTGGCCCCGATCAGCGCGCACAGTGGGCGCGCGAGGCACGTGTCGCAGCCACCACGGGTATGGAAGGAAGCGCCTTGCAGTGGGAAGCGGCGGTCGCCCGTATTGCAGTGGAGTGGGCTGCAGTGTCGGGCTACGCCAGTGACGTGTTGTTTGCGCCGCAGCGGCAGGCCGAGTTGGATTGCCTGGTACTGGTGCAAGGGTTGGCTCCCGACGCTTTTACCGCGGGCCTGGCCAATGCCTGGGGCGACAAGCTGGTGGTACTGCCACTGGCTGCGATGGCGGGTGAACAGAGTTCGCAACCATCGCAAGGCCAAATTGCATTGCACGCCTGTGGTGATGCTGAAGACGAAGCCCAGCGCAGCGCTGCCTGCGCCCTGCAGCACATTGCGGCGGGTCGCTTTCCTGTTGCCCTGGTTTCCTCTGACCGCGCCTTGACGCGTCGTGTGCGCGCCATGCTCGACGGTGCTGGCGTGGCTATGCGCGACGAAAACGGTTGGAAACTTTCCACCAGCAGGGCTGCGGCCACGGTCATGGCCTTGCTGCGCGCTGCAACCTGGAACGCCACGACCGATGCGGTGCTGGCTTGGCTCAAGGACTCCCCGGTGTTCGCCCCGTCGGTAGACGCACTCGAGGTCGCCCTGCGCCGCGACCAGGTGCGGGATTGGCGACATGCCCCCGTGGCGCTGCGCACGCCTATCGATGCGGTGCTGTCAGCATGCAAGGGCCAGCGAACGCTGCACGCGTGGCTGGTGGTGTTGCGCAGTGCGCTGCAAGAGGCTGGCCAATGGGACGGCATGCTGGCCGATGCGGTGGGGGCGGAAGTGCTAAGCAGCTTGCAGTTGCAACCCCGCGATTCGGCGCAGTGGAGTCACTGGTCTGTTGATGCGCCCTGGGCCCAACGGCGGTTGGATCTGAATGATTTCACCCGCTGGGTCAATCAGGTGCTGGAGGGGGCGAGTTTCAAGCCAGCGTACCCCGCCGAAGAGCAAGTGGTTATTTTGCCCATGAGCCAGATGTTGGGCCGCCCGTTTGCTGCCGTGGTGCTGGCCGGGTGCGACGAGGTGCGCCTCAACCCGAATGCCGAGCCTGCGGGTGCATGGACCGCTGCGCAGCGTGCCGCCTTGGGCATGCCCTCGCGCGATGCACTGTGCGCAGCGGTGCATGCCGCGTGGCAATACTCTTTGCAAACCCCGGTGTGCGATGTGTTGTGGCGTACCGGCGATGAAGCGGGCGAAACCTTGTTGCCCTGCACCTTAGTGCAACTGTTGCAGTCGTCTTCTGGTAACTCGGGCGGGCCTTCGGTCGGAGTCGACCCGCGAACTGATCGCCCGATCGCGCCTTTGCCACAGACACCACCGCAGGCCAATGGCAGCGCCGTGCCGGTGCGCTATTTGTCCGCCAGCGCTTACGAAGACCTGCGCCAGTGCCCCTACCGTTTCTTTGCAATGCGTCAGCTGGCGCTGAAGTCGGTTGACGAGTTGGAGTCGGAGGTGGACAAGCGCGACTTTGGGCTTTGGCTCCACGCCGTGCTCAGCCATTTTCACGCCGCGCTGCAAGAGCAACCAGTCGCCAGTTTGGATGCCCGCATAACGCGTCTGGATGCATCTGCACACGCCACGACCGAATCCATGGCCTTGCCGGAAGGAGAGTTTTTGCCTTTCATGGCGGCATGGCCCGCCGTGCGCGACAAGTACCTGAAATGGCTTGCGGAGCATGAAGCCGAGGGTGCGGTGTTTGCCAGCGGCGAGACCTCGCACCAGCAGCGCGTGGGCGATATTCAATTGCTGGGACGCATCGACCGTGTGGACAACTTGCCCGACGGCAGCGTCATGGTGCTGGACTACAAGACCGAGCCCTCCGCCAAAACCACGGCCCGCGTGAAAGACCCGATGGAAGACACGCAGATTGCGTTTTACGCCGCGCTGCTGCCGCATGACACGCTACGCGGCGGCTATGTGAATGTGGGCGAACGCGATGGCACGGTGCTGCGCGAGCAAAAGCATTTGGTGCAGGCGCGCGATGCGTTGATCGAAGGCATTGGTATTGACATGCAGCGCGTGCGCGATGGCATTCCCTTGCAGGCTTTGGGCGACGGCCCCGCTTGCGATTTTTGCCAGGCCCGTGGCATGTGCCGTAAGGATTTCTGGAATGACTAACGCGGTTGCCTTTGAACACAACGGTGCGCCTGTAGCACGCGAGCAGTTTTACGCCATTGCCTGCGACCCGCGTCGCAGTGTGGCGGTGGAGGCTTGTGCGGGTGCGGGTAAGACCTGGATGCTGGTGTCGCGCATGGTGCGCGCCCTGCTGGAGGGCAGCGCGCCACAGGACATTCTGGCCATCACCTTCACCAAAAAAGCGGCGGGCGAAATGCGCCAGCGCTTGCAGCAATGGCTGGCTGAATTCGCCACCGCTGACGATGCCGCGCTGCGCGAAGCTTTGCGTGTGCGTGGCATGGTTACTGCGGCCACGCTGGAGCAATTACAGACCCTGCGCCAGATGCACGACACCTTGCTGCGCAGTGGCAGACCGGTGCAGATTCGCACCTTCCATAGCTGGTTTGCCGCACTCTTGCGCAGCGCGCCACTGGCGGTGCTGCACGAGCTAGGTTTGCCCACGCAATACGAATTACTGGAGAACGATGCCCAGGCCATCGCCCAGGTGTGGCGGCGTTTTCAAGCCCGAGTGGCGCAAGACATGGACGCACGTGCCGACTACCTGGCATCGGTCGCTGCGCATGGTCGCCACCAAGCACACAAGGCGCTGGAATCCGCACTGTCCAAGCGCGTGGAGTTTGCACTGGCCGATGCGCATGGCGTGGTCGAAAGTTCGATCGCCCATTTCACCGCGCAGTACCCTGACTTTGC
>JBEEJM010000154.1:0-2633 GCA_041169205.1 Pseudomonadota bacterium
TGCTTTTTGCCATCGCTCTTGCGCGGGGTGGCCATGGCTTCTGCACCAATGTCTTTGGCACCTTCAAACTGGTTGTCACGGTGGTTGCGGGTGGGCAATGCGCCGGTCTCGTTGATCACGCTCATCAGCACCTGGGTGCCCATGGCGGGCAGGCCGGTGCCGGTGACGCCGTTTTCGGCCAAGATTTTTTTCTTCTCGGCCACGACCTTCATGAACTCTTTGGGGTTGTGCAAATTGCCCACGCCCTTGGTGCCGCGCACGGCGATGGCCTTGAGGTTTTTGCTGCCCATGACTGCGCCCACGCCAGAGCGACCTGCAGCGCGGTGCATATCGTTCACCACGGCGGCAAACAGCACCTTGTTCTCACCGGCTTTGCCGATGCTGGACACGCGGGTCAGCGGGTCTTGCAGGCTCTTCTTGAGCGTCTCTTCGGTTTCCCACACGCTCTTGCCCCACAGGTGGGCGGCGTCGCGCAGTTCGGCCACGTCGTCATTCACATACAGGTACACCGGCTTGGCCGATTTGCCTTCAAAAATGACCATGTCCCAACCGGCCATTTTGAATTCCGCACCCCAGTAGCCGCCCGAATTGGAGCAGGCAATGGCGCCGGTCAGCGGGCCTTTGGTGATGACGGTGTAGCGGCCACCCGTAGAGGCCATGGTGCCGGTCAGTGGGCCGGTGGACCAGATGATTTTGTTAGCGGGTGAGAGCGGGTCGACAGTGGCGTCGACCTCTTCCACCAGGTATTTGGTGCCCAGGCCGCGCGAGCCAATGTAGGCGTGCGCCCAGTCCATGCGGAGCGGCTCGGACTTGACGGTACCAGCGGTCAAGTCAACGCGAAGAATTTTTCCTGCCCATGCCATAGTGATGCTCCTTAAGTCGCTGAGGGCTGGTTGCCCAATTTGTTCGCCCACGCTTCCATCTTGCCCAGGCCAGTCCAGTTGGCATCGACAAAGGTGATCGCGCCGGTGGGGCATGCGCTGGCGCAAGCGGGGTCGCCGCCGCACAGGTCGCACTTTTGCACCTTGCCGGTTTCTTCCACGTAATTGATGGTGCCAAACGGGCACGCAATGGTGCAGACCTTGCAGCCCACGCAGGTGGCTTCGTTCACCACTTTGGCACCGGTGGCTTTGTCTACGGTAATGGCCTCTACCGGGCAGGCATGCAGGCACCAGGCTTCGTCGCACTGGGTGCAGGTGTAGGGAACCTTCTTGCCGGTTTCGTGGAAGTTGAATACCTTGATGCGCGATTTGGCAGTGGCGAACGTGCCGTAGTTCTCGTAAGAACAGGCCATCTCACACTGCAGGCATCCGGTGCACTTGTCGGCGTTGATGTGCAAGAGTTTTTGCATGCGTCTCTCCTTGAGGCTGGTGACAAAGCGCCTATGCAACGCCATGCCTATGAATTACAGTACATAGCGATTGTTGAACCGGCGCGTCAAGTTATCTCAAGGGTTAACCCGAATTTGGCAGCGCCAGAACACTGAAATTCTCAAATTGAGACAGCATGATTCCTAACAAAGTTGCACCCCACATGGCAGGCAGCACTTCAAGGCTGGAAGGCATTGCCCAGGCGCGCCAGGCGATGCTGATGGAGCGCAATGGCAACGCGCCCGCATGGCTTGCGCCGTGGGTGGAACGCTCGTGGCAGCGCTGCATGGGCTACGGCCTGCAGCCGCAGCAAACCGCCACGTTTCAGGTGCTCTCGCCACAAGAGATGCGGCGCACCGAGGAGGCCAACGCGCACCTGGTGCGCACCGCCAAACCGCTGCTGGAAAACTTGGGCCGTGCCATTGTCAACACCCGCTACTTTGCGATCCTGACCAATATGCGGGGCGTGGTGGTGGACGTGAGCGGCGCGATTGACCGCAGCGACCCGCGTGCCGACCTGATCACCCGCGTTGGCACCGATTTGTCGGAGCGCAGCATGGGCACCACCGCCATCAGCACGGCGCTGGCCGAGCTGCAACCGGTGTGGCTGCACCGCGGCGAACACTTCTTCTCCAACACCACGCACTACAGCTGTGCCGGGGCACCGGTGATCGGCCCGGATGGCGCGTGCGCGGGCATGCTCGACCTGACCGGCATTGAAGCCACCGAACGCCCGGAGCTGAAACACCTGGTCACCCAGGCCGCCAGCAAGATTGAAAACGCCCTGGTGCTGGCGCAACCCCACCGCCTCACGTTGCGCCTGAACTGGCCGGGCAACAGCCTGGGCAGCGACGCCGATGGGCTGGTGTGTCTGGACGGCGACGGCTGGATCACCGGTGCCAACCCGATTGCACGCCAGATGGTCCCGCACCTTGCGGCCGGCTCTGCACAAACCGTACACACCTTGCATGTGAGCGAAGTTTTTGGTGTGGCGTTTGAGCAGCTGTTTGATGCTGCGCGACTCGGTCACCAGGTGTTGGAAGTACCGCTATGGACCGGGCTACGCCTGCAAGTCATGGCGATTGAGCGCGACAAGGAAGACGCCATGTCATCACTGCACTTGGGCTCTAGTCGCCCTGAAAGCGGTCCGCTCAAAGACATCGAAACCGCCTTGATCCGCCGCGCCGTGGACGAAGCCCGAGGCAATGTGGCCCAGGCCGCGCAGGCTCTGGGCATCAGCCGGGCGACGGTCTACCGAAAACT
>JBEEJM010000155.1:0-3879 GCA_041169205.1 Pseudomonadota bacterium
CTTTGTCGTCCGCCTTGGGCACCTGCAGGCCGACCAGAATGCGGCCGTAGTCGGCGCCCTGGTTGCGGTAGTGGAACAGGCTGATGTTCCAGCCTGGGCGCATCAGGCTCAAAAACTTCATCAGCGCGCCGGGCCGCTCGGGGAACACAAAGCGCAGCATGCGCTCGTCTTGCGCCAGGGCCGAGATGCCACCCACCATGTGGCGGATGTGCTCTTTGGCCAACTCGTCGTGGGTCAGGTCCAGGGTTTTGAAGCCATGCTTGGTGAAGTTGGCCGCCACTTTGGCCGACTCACCGCGTGCCTGCGTGGTCAGGCCCACAAACACATGGGCCTGCGCTGCATCGCTGATGCGGTAATTGAATTCCGTCACGTTGCGCGGGCCGCCGGGCAACTCGCCAATGAGTTCACAGAAGCGCTTGAAGCTGCCACGTTCTTCGGGGATGGTGACTGCAAACAGCGCCTCGCGCTCTTCGCCCACCTCGGCCCGCTCGGCGACAAAGCGCAGGCGGTCGAAGTTCATATTGGCACCACACAAAATGGCCGCGTAGGTCTCGCCCTTGGTTTTGTTTTTGGCTACGTACTGCTTGATGGCAGCCACGCCCAGCGCGCCCGCGGGCTCCACGATGCTGCGGGTGTCAATGAACACATCTTTGATGGCGGCACATACGGCGTCGGTGTCCACTGTCATGTATTCGTCAACCAGATCGCTGGCGATGCGGAAGGTTTCTTCGCCGACCAATTTGACGGCCGTGCCGTCGGAGAACAGCCCCACATCGGGCAGCGTTACCCTTTTTTTGGCAGCTACTGACTGGATCATGGCATCGGAGTCGTTCATTTGCACGCCAATGACCTTGATGCGGGGGTCGACCGCTTTGATGTAGTTGGCCACGCCGGAAATCAGGCCACCACCGCCAATGGCCACAAACACCGCGTCCACGCTGGGGCCGCTGTTGCCACGCGATTTTTGGCCCGCCTTATTCCCTGCTTTGGCGGCTTTGTCCGCGCCCAGGGTCTGCACCTGGCGCAGCATTTCCATGGCAATGGTGCCCTGGCCTGCGATCACATCCGGGTCGTCAAACGGGTGCACAAAGGTCAGGCCTTGCTGCTTTTGCAGTTCCAGCGAATGGGCGTAGGCATCGGAGTAGCTTTCACCAAACAACACCACCTCTCCACCAAAGCCACGCACCGCATCGACCTTGACTTGCGGCGTGGTGGTGGGCATCACGATCACGGCGCGGGTGCCCAGCTTGCTGGCGCTTAGCGCCACGCCTTGGGCATGGTTGCCAGCAGAGGCGCAAATTACCCCTTTTTGCAGCTGCTCGGCGCTCAAATGCGCCATCTTGTTGTACGCACCGCGCAGCTTGAAGCTGCGCACCGGCTGCTGATCTTCGCGCTTGAGCAGCACGGTGTTGTGCAGGCGGCGGCTCAGGGCGCGGGCGGGTTCCAGTGCGGTTTCTACCGCGACGTCATAGACGCGGGCGGTGAGTATTTTCTTCAGGTAATCGGCGGGGGACAGGTTCTGTGCGGGCATGGTGGTTAAACTCCTGTGCCCATTATAGGTAGATAAATTTTTGCCCCGCGCGGGGCACTTTGAAAGGTGAATTTATGGAATGCACAGTCAGCTGGACCGGTGGCTTGAACACCCGCTCTGGCATGGGTTTTGTGGCCGAAACTGGCAGCGGCCACACCGTCATGATGGACGGCGCGCCCGACGCGGCCAAGCCAGAAAACGGCGGGCTTAACCTAGCGCCGCGCCCGTTGGAGATGGTGCTGGCCGGTACGGGTGGTTGTACTGCCTATGACGTGGTGCTTATTTTGAAGCGCGGTCGCCATAATGTGCAGGGCTGCACCGTCAAGCTCACGGCAGAGCGTGCTGAGGTCGATCCCAAAGTGTTTACCAAAATCCACATGCAGTTCACGGTCACCGGCAAGGGCATTCCTGCCAGCGCCGTAGAGCGTGCGATTGCCATGAGCCACGACAAATACTGCTCGGCCAGCATCATGTTGGCCATGACGGCTGAGATTACGACGGGGTTTGACCTAATAGAAGGTTAAAACCGCGGTAGCCGCTCTAAATGCGGTGCGCCACCGTCGTCATCACCTTGGCGGCGGCGCGCATCAGCTCCTTGACGGGTTGAGGCAAGTCCATCGCACCGGCGGCACGGGCATCGTCGGCATGGCGAATTTCGTCGTCGTGCATTTGCGCCACGATGGCGCGCGAGGCGTGGTCGCCTTCGGGCAATCCACCGTGGGCCGCGTCCAAGTGGCTTTGCAGGTGTGCGCCCACTTGGGTTTCGGTCTCCACCACAAAGCCCAGGCTCACCGGGTCACCCAGTCGCCCGGCCAGCAGCCCCAGACCAAAAGCGCCCGCGTACCACAGCGGATTGAGCAGCGAAGGGCGCTCGCCCAGTTCTTCCAGCCGCTGCGCCGTCCAAGCCAAGTGGTCGGTCTCTTCTATACAGGCCTTGGTGAAATGCTTGCGCAAGGCGGCATTGGGGGTAGACAGTGCCTGCGCTGTGTAGAGCGCCTGCGCGCAGACCTCGCCGACGTGGTTCACCCGCATCAGCCCCGCGGCATGGCGCTTTTCCGCTGCGCTGAGCTCCGTGGTGCTGTCTGGCAGCGTGGGGCAGGCTTGCGCCGCGTGGGGCTTGGCGAACACGGTGCGCAGGGCGGTATCAAAAGCGGTGAGGAGGGCGTCCATACAATTTAAGAAGGTGGGATGCCACAGAGTCTAGCGCGCAGACGCCCTACTGGCTTGGATACAAATCGTTGCACCTGTGCAACGGAAACTGTGCGGTAACCTCAATTTTTGGCCTTTTCCTTTGCCAAACCCCCGCCCGTCTGGTGCAATACACACAACTTCCTGAACTAGGAGGTTGGCCCGGGGTTCCGAACCCTTCGGACCGGAGCCCTTTGTTAAACCTTGGAGTATTTACACATGAAAAAGACCCTCGTTGCCCTGGCTATTTTGGCCGCTTCTGGCGCTTCCTTCGCTCAAGCTACTATCACCGGTAGCTACGCTTTTGGTTACTCTTCTTCCACTGGTGGCGGCGCAGCTGCTGCTTCCGGTCTGGGTACCGACACTTCTGATGTCAACTTCGCAGCTTCCGAAGATATCGGTGGCGGCATGTCCGCTTCTGCCAAGATGGGCATCTCCGGTGCACACCGTGGTAACGCTGTAGTGGGTAACACCGCTACTGTTGGTATCAAGAACGCTTCTTTCGGCCTGACTTTGGGTACCGTTGAATCCGCTAACGGCCTGCTGGCTATCGGTTCTTCCGGCGCTTCTGGCTTCGGTCTGGACGGTAAAGTTATCTCTGGCTCTGCCAACATCGACTTGTTGAGCTTGTCCTTCCCCGTGTCTTCTGCTTTGACCATCGGCGCAACTTACGTTGACCGTGGTAACAGCGCTACTGGCGTCGGTACTGGCTTGGGTGTTGGTACTGCTGGCGGTGCTGATGCGCAGCCTTCCACTGGCGTAAGCGTTACATACGCAGCTGGCGCTATCTCTGCCAAAGCTGACTACACTTCTTGGGGCAAGCAAGACGAGCTGAGCACTGCTGCAACTCCTGCTGCTATGACCAACAAGTCTCGCGTGCGTTTGTCCGGTGCTTATGACTTGGGCGTTGCTCGTCTGAGCCTGGGTTACTCGACGTTTGATACCACCGGCGCTAACGCAGCCAAGAAAGAAACTCTGTTGGGCGTAAAAGTACCAATGGGCGCTGTGACTCTGGGTCTGGACTACGCAATTGCACAAAAGGCTGGCTTGCAAGACGGCTCCGGTTACAGCCTGGGCGTTGGCTATGACCTGAGCAAGCGTACCAACATTGGTGCAAGCATTGCTTCCTACCACGCTGCTGCTGCTGTGACAGCTGAGAA
>JBEEJM010000156.1:0-7352 GCA_041169205.1 Pseudomonadota bacterium
GCGAGCAAGGTGGTGGAGCAGGTGGTTCGGCCTACGGGCCTGGTGGACCCCGAGGTGGAAGTGCGCCCCGCCACCCACCAGGTGGACGACGTGCTACAGGAAATCCGCATCCGTGTGGAGAAGAACGAGCGTGTGCTCATCACCACGCTCACCAAGCGCATGGCCGAGCAGCTGACCGACTACTTGAGCGACAACGGCGTGAAGGTGCGCTACTTGCACAGCGACGTGGACACGGTGGAGCGGGTGGAGATTTTGCGCGACCTGCGCCTCGGGACTTTTGACGTGTTGGTGGGTATCAACCTGCTGCGCGAAGGTCTGGATATTCCCGAAGTGTCTTTGGTCGCCATCTTGGATGCCGACAAAGAAGGCTTTTTGCGGTCCGAGCGTTCACTGATTCAAACTATAGGCCGGGCCGCGCGTAACCTAGAAGGTCGGGCGATTTTGTACGCCGACAGGGTGACTGATTCGATGGCGCGCGCGATGGGCGAGACCGATCGTCGCCGTAAAAAGCAGATTGCCCATAACTTGGAGAGGGGTATTACGCCGCGCGCCATTGTCAAAAAAGTGCGCGACCTCATTGACGGCGTGTACAGTGAAAAAGCAGGCAAAGAAGCCGAGCGCCTGGAGCGCGACGCCCAGCAACGGGCGCAGGTGGAAGACATGAGCGAGAAGGATATTTCTCGTGAAATCAAGCGCTTGGAGAAGCTCATGATGGAACACGCACGCAATTTGGAGTTCGAAAAAGCGGCCCGTGTGCGCGACCAACTTGCCATTCTGAAGGAGCAGGCCTTCGGTGCTTCCGGGTCCGATAACGTGGCGGTTTTGACTTCCCAAGTGAAATAGTCGGGTATGCGACTGGTCAGTCTAGGTATCCGAGCAAATTGCTGGGTTTCTTGCTATACTTGAGTCCGTTAGTCAAGCAAGTTTATCGGCTTATCGCCTTTTCGCCCCCAAAGGAGCATGCCATGCGTCTTACCACCAAAGGCCGTTTTGCGGTCACAGCGATGATCGATCTGGGTCTGCGCCAAAGCAATGGCCCGGTCACTTTGGCGGCTATCAGCCAGCGCCAGCAGATATCGCTTTCCTATTTGGAGCAACTGTTTGGCAAGCTGCGTCGCAATGAGCTGGTGGAGTCTACCCGAGGCCCCGGTGGCGGTTACACCCTGGCGCGTAAGGCTGCAGACATCACAGTCGCCGACATTATCGTGTCGGTGGACGAGCCCATTGATGCCACCCAGTGTGGCGGCAAGGAAAATTGCTTGGGCGAAGGTAACCGTTGCATGACGCACGATTTGTGGGCCTCCTTGAACACCCGCATGGTGGAGTTTCTTGAATCAGTTTCGTTACAGAAGTTGGTAGACGACCAGTTGGCCAAGGGCGTGCAGATTGAAGACAAGCCCAGCATGAAACGCGCCATTCAGGCGATGCCGATGTCCAAACCCATTCGTATCAACGCTCCCAATTCCGTCTTTGCCCTAGGCAATGCTTTTTCTAAATCCTGATACCCAAATTAACACCATGGATTCGACGCCTCATTTCCCCATCTACATGGACTACAGCGCCACCAACCCTTGCGACGAGCGGGTGGTGGATGCCATGGTGCCATGGCTGCGCCAGCATTTTGGCAATCCGGCTTCCCGCAGCCATGCTTGGGGCTGGGAGGCAGAAGCGGCCGTTGAACAAGCCCGCGAGCAAGTGGCCGCACTGATTGGTGCAGACCCGCGCGAGATCGTCTGGACTTCGGGTGCTACCGAGTCCAACAATCTGGCTTTGAAGGGTGCAGCGCACTTTTACCAGTCCAAGGGCAAGCACATCATCACGGTCAAGACCGAACACAAAGCCGTGCTGGATACCTGCCGCGAGTTGGAGCGCCAGGGCTTTGAAGTAACTTACCTGGATGTGCAGGAAGACGGTTTGGTGAATTTGGATGTCTTCAAGGCGGCGATTCGGCCCGACACGATTCTGGCCAGCGTCATGTTTGTGAACAACGAAATTGGTGTGATTCAGGACATTGCAGCTATCGGGGCCATTTGCCGCGAAAAAGGCGTGATCTTCCATGTGGATGCTGCCCAGGCCACCGGTCGTGTGGCGTTTGATCTGTCCCAATTGCCGGTTGACCTGATGAGTCTGACCGCCCACAAAACCTACGGTCCCAAAGGCATTGGTGCCTTGTTTGTGCGCCGCAAACCGCGGATTCGCCTGGAAGCCCAAATGCACGGTGGTGGCCACGAGCGCGGTATGCGCAGTGGCACTTTGCCCACCCACCAGATCGTGGGCATGGGCGAGGCCTACCGCATTGCCAAAGAAGAGATGGCGGCAGAAAACGTGCGCATTCAGGCGCTGCATGACCGCATGTTGGCGGGCCTGCAAGATGTTGAGCAGGTGTTTATCAACGGCAACAAAGACCAGCGCGTACCGCACAACCTCAACATGAGTTTCAACTATGTTGAAGGCGAGTCGCTCATCATGGGTATCAAGGGTCTGGCGGTGAGCAGTGGCTCGGCCTGTACCTCTGCTTCTCTGGAGCCCAGCTACGTGCTGCGCGCACTGGGCCGCAGCGACGAGTTGGCCCATAGCAGCCTGCGCATGACGATTGGCCGCTGGACCACCGAGGCGGAAATCGATTACGCCATCGACACGATCAAGAAGAACGTCGCCAAGCTGCGTGACCTGAGTCCGCTGTGGGATATGTACAAAGAAGGTATTGATATCAGCGCCATCCAATGGGCTGCACACTGAAGAGGTAAATAAAATGGCATATTCAGAAAAAGTTGTTGACCACTATGAAAATCCACGCAACGTCGGTAGCTTTGAAAAAGGTGACGACAGCGTAGGTACCGGTATGGTGGGTGCGCCCGCCTGCGGTGACGTGATGAAACTGCAGATCAAGGTCAATCCACTCACCGGTGTGATTGAAGACGCACGCTTCAAGACTTATGGCTGTGGCTCGGCCATTGCCTCCAGCTCGCTGGTGACCGAATGGGTCAAAGGCAAAACCTTGGACGAAGCGGCTGCGCTGAAGAACAGCCAAATTGCCGAAGAGTTGGCCTTGCCGCCCGTCAAGATTCACTGCTCCATCCTGGCCGAAGATGCCATCAAGGCGGCGGTGGAAGATTACAAGAAGAAACACCTGAACTGATATGGCAGTCACTTTGACCGAGGCCGCTGCGCGGCACGTCACCCGGTATTTGACCAAGCGTGGCAAAGGCGTGGGCGTGCGGCTGGGCGTCAAGACGACCGGCTGTTCGGGTTTGGCCTATACGCTGGAATACGTGGACGAGATTCCAGAAGAAGACACGGTTTTTGAAGGCCACGGCGTCAAAGTACTGGTTGACCCCAAAAGCCTGGCGTACATCGACGGCACCCAGCTGGACTTTGTACGCGAAGGCTTGAACGAAGGTTTCCGCTTCAACAACCCCAATGAGCGGGATAAATGCGGTTGTGGTGAGTCGTTTCGGGTGTGAATCTTCAGGCCGATGACTTTGAACTGTTTGGCCTGACCCGACAGTTTTCTCAGGACCGTACGGTGCTGGATGCGCGCTGGAAAGCCTTGCAACGCGAGGCCCACCCGGACAAGTTTGCGCTGGAAGGCGCAGCGGCGCAGCGGGTGGCCATGCAGTGGTCGGTGCGTATTAACGAAGCCTATCAACGTCTGAAAGATCCGCTTAAGCGTGCAGCTTACTTGTGTGAGTTGCACCAGGCCCCGGTGAATGCGCACAGCAACACCGCCATGCCAACCGATTTTTTGATGCAACAAATGGAATGGCGCGAAACGCTGGACGATGCCTCCACCGTGCAGGCGCTGGACGCGTTGAGTGCCCAGGTGCAAGCAGTACGAACGCAACTGCTGCAACAATGTGAGGATTTGCTGGATCAACAGCATGCCTATGCAAAGGCTGTAGCCCCCGTACGTGCGCTGATGTTTGTCGAGAAATTCACCCAGGACGTGAATCAGCGCTTCGAGCAGTTTGAATAGTTATTCCCATGGCGCTTTTACAAATTTCAGAACCGGGTCAATCCCCCAACCCCCATGAACGCCGCATTGCGGTAGGCATTGATCTGGGCACCACCCATTCGCTGGTGGCTGCGGTGCGCAGTGGCGCAGCCGAGTGCCTGCCCGACGCCCAAGGCCGCGTGCTTTTGCCCAGCGTGGTGCGTTACCTGGATGCCGAGCGGCGTCAAATCGGGTTCGATGCATTGGCGCAGCAAACCATGGACCCGGGCAACACCATTGCCTCGGTCAAGCGCCTGATGGGCCGGGGTGTGAAAGATGTGGTTCAGGCCGACACATTGCCTTATGCGCTGCTCGATGCCCCCGGCATGGTGCAAATTCGCACTATTGCGGGCAATAAAAGCCCGGTAGAAATTAGCGCCGAAATCCTGGCAACCCTGCGGTTTCGGGCCGAAGATACCTTCAACGAAGACGTCTATGGTGCCGTCATCACCGTGCCTGCGTATTTTGACGACGCACAGCGGCAGGCTACCAAAGACGCAGCGCAACTCGCGGGTATTAATGTGCTGCGGTTGATCAACGAACCTACTGCAGCCGCCATTGCCTATGGCCTGGACAACGCTGCGGAGGGCGTGTACGCCATTTACGATCTCGGTGGTGGTACCTTTGATATCTCCATCTTGCGTTTGTCGGCCGGTGTATTTGAGGTGCTGGCCACTGGCGGGGATTCGGCATTGGGCGGAGACGACTACGACCGTGCGCTGGCAGATTGGTTGTTGGCCGAGTCGGGTGTGCAGACGCACTCTGCGGAAGACCGCGCACTGCTCATGGCGCACGCCCGTCAGTGCAAAGAAGCCTTGTCTGCAGAGCACATCGTCACCGCCGAGGTGGACTTGTCTGCCGGAAGCATCGACTTGTCATTGAACCGTGAGCAGTTTGAATCTGTCACCGCGTCGTTGACCACGCGCACACTCCAGGCGGTACGCAAAACCTTGCGCGATGCTTCATTGGCCACAACAGACATTAAAGGTGTGGTGCTGGTGGGCGGTTCTACCCGCATGCCGCAGGTGCAAAGCGCCGTGGCAGAGTTTTTTGGTCAGCCACCTTTGACCAATCTCAACCCGGATGAAGTCGTGGCCCTGGGTGCTGCCATTCAGGCCAACCAGTTGGCTGGCAACAACCCCAATGGTGAGTTGCTGTTGCTAGACGTGATTCCGCTGTCGCTGGGCATCGAGACTATGGGTGGCTTGGTGGAGCGCATTGTTCCCCGCAACCAAACTATTCCCACCGCGATGGCGCAGGATTTCACGACCTACAAAGACGGACAAACGGCGCTTGCACTGCACGTGGTGCAGGGTGAACGCGATCTCGTGGCCGATTGCCGCAGCCTGGCCCGGTTTGAGCTGCGCGGCATTCCACCCATGGCTGCCGGGGCTGCTCGCATCCGCGTGACCTTTACCGTAGATGCCGATGGTCTGCTGAATGTGTCAGCACGCGAGCAGGTCAGTGGTGTGGAAGCACGCATCGACGTGAAACCGTCGTATGGCCTCTCTGACGAGCAGATCGCCAAAATGCTGTCTGAGAGCTTTACCACGGCCGAGGTGGACATGCGTTCGCGTGCCTTGGTCGAGGCGCGGGTCGATGCCGATCGTCTGCTGTTGGCAACCCGCAGTGCACTCGATGCCGATGGCGATTTACTCACCGCGCCGGAACGCACGTTGGTGGACGCCGCTATGCAATCGCTGGACGGCGCACGCACCAGCGAGGACACTGCGCTGATTGAGGCGCAGTCCAAATCTTTGGCGCAGGCCACCGAGTCGTTCGCAGCGATGCGCATGAACCGCGGCATTGCCCTTGCGCTGTCTGGCAAAAACATCGCCACCCTCTGACTCTGCCTTAACACCGACCATGCCCATCATCAAAATACTGCCGCATCCAGAGTACTGCCCCCAAGGCACCCAAGTAACGGTGCCCGCAGGTACATCGATCTGCGAAGCGCTGCTGGACAACGGCATCAACATTGAACACGCCTGCGACATGAGCTGCGCCTGCACCACCTGTCACGTGGTGGTGCGCGAGGGCTTTGCCTCTCTCAACGAATTGGACGAAACCGAAGAAGACCTGCTGGACCGCGCGTGGGGGCTGGAGCCCAACTCGCGCTTGAGTTGCCAGGCTTTGCTGGCGCAGAAAGATCTGGTGATTGAGATACCCAAGTACTCTATTAACCACGCCAAGGAAAACCACTGACATGCGCCAGATTTTTCTGGATACCGAGACCACAGGTCTGTATGCGGAGCAGGGTGACCGGCTGGTCGAGATTGGCTGCGTCGAACTTATCAACCGCAAGCTGACGGGCAATAACTTGCACCTGTATGTCAATCCGGGACGCGACAGCCATGAAGAGGCCTTACGCATCCACGGAATTACGACCGAATTCTTGCGTGACAAGCCCAAATTCTCGGAAGTGGCAGACGCGCTTTTGGCCTATGTGCAGGATGCTGAAATCATCATCCACAACGCGGCGTTTGACCTGGGTTTTCTGAACAAAGAGCTGGAGTTGTTGGGGCGCCCGCGCTTTAAGGACTACGTGGCCAATGTGGTGGACTCCCTGGCCATGGCCAAGGAAATGTTTCCTGGCAAGCGCAACAATTTGAATGCCTTGTGCGACCGGCTTGAAGTCGACAATTCTGGCCGTACGTTGCACGGTGCGCTGCTGGATGCGGAGCTACTGGCTGACGTTTATATCAACATGACCCGCGGGCAAGACGCGCTGCTCATGGAGGCCGTGGCGACTGAAGTCAAAGGCGTGGCCTCGGCACAAGTAGATCTGACCGGGATTGCGCTGCCTGTGGTGCTAGCCAACGCGCAGGAGCTGGGTGCGCACGACGACGTTTTGGGTCAAATTGACAAGTCCAGCGGCGGTAAAACGGTCTGGAAAAAGCAAGTCGAAAATACTATATAATTTATGGCTTACCTGATACGAATTCAGGGCGGTTAGCTCAGGGGTAGAGCACTGCATTCACACTGCAGGGGTCGCAAGTTCGAAACTTGCACTGCCCACCAAATTATTGGTTATCAATCAAGGACTTACGAGAAATCGCAAGTCCTTTTTTGTTGTCGGTACGGAAAATAGGATTTGTGAATTGGTGGTTATCTTTTGCGGTGCTTGTCGGCTAATGCTTTCAATTCACCTTCCGTTGTTATGAGCGATTTCGCAAGATCACTCAAGGTCACGGAAATCTGTCCACTCACAGCTCGGGTCGCGCAGATTGATCTCGCGGACTCACAAGCCGAGCGCACAGTATTGGTTACGGCCAACGCGCCCATGAATGGGCGTAACTGTTCGTAGTCACTAAAGTCCTTCGGCTCATACTTCTTCAATGCTGTAACGATTGCGTAG
>JBEEJM010000157.1:0-3754 GCA_041169205.1 Pseudomonadota bacterium
TGGTGTTGCCCGAGTGCAAACCCAGTGCTTGCACCGGCACGACATCGGAGCCATGCAGCGCAATCAGGCTGTGCGCGGGCCGCACAAAGCTCACGCTGCTCCAGCCCGGCATGTCACAACCAGTCTCGAGCTGGTAAGTCATGACTTTGGGAATAGGCAACTTAGCGATCGCTTCGAGCAACGCCTTTTGCAAGCCCTCGGCCAGCGTCGCGCCTTTGACGGTACTCTCAAAAAACAAGGCTTCGGCCTTGCCATCCGGGGCACGCTTGAGGCCAGACACAGCAGATGCGTCAGCGCCCAATGCCTGCAGTTTCTTCAACAGCGCTGGCGTGGCGTTGCCAGCCGCATCCAGACCCACAGCCACAGGCATCAGTTTTTGTGAGACAGCCTTGTCGGCCGCCTGCGCCGCGACGGAAGCCACATGCACAGCCAAGCGACGTGGCGACGCAAAGTGCGTCACTGCCGCATCCGTCACAGCCAGGCCTTGGGCCTTGAGCGACTCCGCCAACACGAAGGAAAACGCCTCGCCCAACTTCTTGAGCACCTTGGGCGGCAGCTCTTCTACAAACAGTTCAACGAGAAGATTTTTGCTAGTCATGGTCATGGCTCTCACGCTACCTTCTTCGTCATCTGTTCCACCCATTCGCGCGGTGCCATGGGGAAGCCCAAGCGCTCGCGGCTCTCGTAATAACTTTGCGCCACGCTGCGCGCCAGATTGCGGATACGCCCAATGTACGCAGCACGCTCGGTGACGCTGATAGCACCACGCGCGTCCAGCAAATTGAAACTGTGCGCACACTTCAGCACCTGCTCGTAGGCGGGCAAAGCCAGTTGCTCCGCTATCAAATGTTTGGCCTGCTTTTCATGCGCATTGAAGGCGGTGAACAAGAAATCCGCGTCGCTGTGTTCAAAGTTGTAAGTGGACTGCTCCACCTCGTTTTGCTTGTACACATCGCCATAGGTGAGCCCTTGCGTCCATTGCAGGTTGTAGACGTTATCTACGCCCTGCAGGTACATGGCCAGACGCTCTAGCCCATAGGTAATCTCACCGGTAATGGGTTTGCAGTCGATGCCACCGACCTGCTGAAAGTAGGTGAACTGGGTCACTTCCATGCCATTGAGCCAGACTTCCCAGCCCAGGCCCCAGGCACCGAGCGTGGGGTTTTCCCAGTCGTCTTCCACGAAACGGATGTCGTTCTTTTTCAGGTCGAAACCCAGCGCTTCGAGCGAGCCGAGGTACAGCTCCAGAATGTTGCTGGGCGCCGGCTTCAAGACCACCTGGTACTGGTAGTAGTGCTGCAAGCGATTCGGGTTCTCGCCATAGCGGCCATCTTTCGGGCGACGGCTGGGTTGCACGTAAGCGGCCTTCCAGGGCTCGGGGCCGATTGCTCTCAAAAAGGTAGCTGTGTGCGAAGTGCCAGCGCCGACTTCCATGTCGTAGGGCTGCAAAAGCGCGCAGCCCTGGGCAGCCCAGTATTCCTGAAGGCGAAGAATGATTTGCTGAAATGTAAGCATGGGGTGATTTTACGGGCCACCAACCCCATTTCCTGAGGGGCGCTCAATTACTCCGGCGTCGCCATGCCAAAGCCAGAATGACCACGATGGCTAGCCACAACGGCCACAACCCCCAGCGCGAAACCCACCAGGCAAACGGCGTCAGGCCATTGCGGCCCTCCACCGTGCCGTCCAGCACACCACGCGTGAGTCGCGGCAGCGCTGCGGTGATGCGCCCCTGGTGGTCGACGATGGCCGTTGCGCCTGTGTTGGTGGCGCGCACAAAGGGCCGCTCAAACTCCAGCGCCCGCATACGGGAGATGGCCAGATGCTGGTCAATGGCAAACGAGTCCCCAAACCAACCGATGTTGCTGACATTTACAAAGATCGTGGGCGACTGGGCTGGATCAGAAAAACGCACGCCCAGTTCCTCGCCAAACAGATCTTCATAGCAAATATTGGGGGCCAATCGCTGTCCCTGCCAGTCGAACGACGCTTGGCCCACCGCGCCGCGGTTGAAATCTCCCAGGGGAATATTCATCATGGTGGTAAACCACTTGAACAGGGGCGGGATGAACTCGCCGAACGGCACGAGGTGGTGCTTGTCGTACTGCCACGGCACGGTTTGCCCGCCATGCAAGGCGACGACCGAATTGGTATAGCCCTCTTGGTACGAGCCCAGAGGAATGCCCACCATCGCCGCCTGCGCGCCACCGGAAAATCGTCGCTGCAAGGCCTGCCAGTAGCCTTCGGGCAATTGCCCCGGCAGAAGAGGGATGGCAGTTTCGGGAGCCACGACCAGAGCCGCCGTACTACGGTTGAGTTGCTCGCCGTACCACTGCAAGGCCTGTCGCACCCCGGTTCCAGCTTGAAATTTTTCGTCTTGCGGGATATTGCCTTGCAGCAGGGATACGGTCAGGCTACCCGCAGGCTGCGACCAGTTGCGCATAGAGGTCGGTGCCCACAGTCCCAGAGTGATGACCGCCACGGCCGACCATGCCGTTCCACGATGGTGTTTGGTGTTCAACACAGCAGTGGCCGACAACCACGCAGCCAATGCCCCCACTCCGTACGCACCCAGCCACGGAATGTACGCAGCCAACGGCCCTTGCACGTGGGCATAACCCACGGCTCCCCAGCCAAAACCAGTAAACCAGGTGCCACGCGCCAGCTCGGCCGCAGTCCATAAGGCAGCGAATACAAGGCTGCTGAACGCAGTGCGGCTCTGAGCCAACCGCCAAAACACGCCACATGCCAGCGCGTAATACAGCCCAAGCGTAGCGGCTAGCGCAATCACAGCGACCCCGGCCAGCACACCCGGCAATCCTGCATACGTGTGCATCGAGACATACAGCCACCAAAACGTGGTACTTAACCAGACGGTGGCAAACAACAATCCGATGCCTGCGGCTCCACGCGCACTGGGTGCACGCAACAGGGCCCAGCACAAGGCAGCAAGCACCAACAGCTGTAGCAGCCATACCGGCTCACCGAGCGAAAATACAGAAGAGAAAGGCCAACAAACCCCCGCCGTATTTGCGCAAGCAGCTATTAATACGATAGCAAACTGTGGAAAATGCAACCGTGCTGGTGCGCGCTGCGCGAGAACCATGGCCATGCGATCAGAGCGTCGGCGCCACCGCCGGTGAGACCTTGAACCATTTGACGGCACCGCCTTTGGTATGCAACACCACAAAATCCAACCCACCCAAGGTGTGGCGTTCCCCGCGCTTGGGAACGTGGCCCATTTCGTGGGCAATCAGTCCGCCGATGGTATCGAAATGGTCGTCCGGGTCTTCCCCGTGGAGCGTGACGGTAAAGGCGTCATTCACCCGCTCGATGGGGGTGTCGCCGCTCACCCGGTAGGTGCGGTCGGCCAGCGCAAAGATATCGCCGTCGTCCTCGGCAATATCAAACTCGTCTTCGATTTCACCGACGATCTGCTCCAACACATCTTCAATGGTGATGAGCCCGGCAACGCGGCCAAACTCATCAATCACAATCGCAAGGTGGTTGCGGTTGCCCCGAAAGTCGCGCAGCAAATCGTTCAGGCCTTTGGTTTCTGGCACAAAAACGGCGGGGCGCAGCAGGGCACGGATATTGAGTTCTGGCGCGCGCTGCAGCTTGAGCAGGTCTTTGGCCATCAAGATACCAATGATGTTTTCGCGGTCCTTCTCGTACACCGGAAAGCGCGAGTGCGCGGTGTCGATGATGGCGTGGATCATCTCGTCAAACGGTGCGTCGATATTGATGGTGTCCA
>JBEEJM010000158.1:0-7767 GCA_041169205.1 Pseudomonadota bacterium
CGATGGCTTGGCTACTGGCACCACTGGTAAGAACAAAAGCCGCGTGCGCATCTCCGGCGCATACGATCTGGGCGTAGCTCGTCTGAGCGCTGGTTACTCTCAGACTGAGAGTACCGATGCACTTACTACCACTTCAGCAACTGCGAAAGAAACTCTGTTGGGCGTGAAGGTTCCAATGGGTGCTGTGACTTTGGGTCTGGACTACGCTATTGCTCAAACCACCGGTCTGCAAGACGGCAATGGTTACAGCATTGGTGTTGGCTATGACTTGAGCAAGCGCACCAACATCGGCGCTAGCGTTGCTTCTTACAAGGCACCTGCTGCTACTGCGCCAGAGAACACCAACATGTTCCGCGTTCTGGTTGCTCACTCCTTCTAATTTAAAGCTGGCTTAAGCCAGCTTTTCGTAAGAAGCAAAAAACCCCGCCAGGTAACTGGCGGGGTTTTTTTATGGGCATTAGGGCGTCGAGTTGCCGCTGTCGATGGGCGTCTATGTCCGAATATTTGCGGCGTGCAGCACCAAGGCTTTCGAAAACGCCAAAAACTCATCCAGGTGATCCGTAATGATGCTCACCAAGATGGCCTCGTCTTGGTTGTATTCCTCGCGCGCACGGTGAATACAGCGTTCAATGACTGCGGCTTTGTTGAAGTAGGTCTGCTCAGCCCAGACACAGTTATTTGCTGGTACTTGACCACAGTGCCGCGGTGTCTACCTCTGGGTAGCGCGCATTGAGTGCCTGCAGGCCTTCCAGTGCCCGTCGTCGCCATCCAGGCCCATTTTTGAGGAGTTGTTGCCAAGTCTCAACCAGCAGATCTGAATCATTGACGACCAGATAGGCAATCAATGAAGCGGCTTGGTCCAGATCTTTGCTCGCTTTTATACGCATTTTTTGCGGGCGCTCCCCGTAGACCAATAGCTTGTGCAGCGCGTATTTCTCTGGAGGCGGGGCATTCACCGTGATGGGGCCTCGCTGCGCCAGAAGTGTTAACTGAATGGGCGCACCCATGGAAAATTCCATGAACTTCAGTGGCTGCATGACCGCGTTGAGTGCCTTGATCAGTACAGGTGTGTCGCCCCCTCGGTGCAGGCAGGTGACGAAATCAATCTGCAAATCTCTTTCGTTTGATTTCACATACGTGGTGAGACTTTTGACAGGAATAAATCCCATTTGAAGCGCTTCGATTTCGCTACCCATATCCATCGTGACATCGGATGGAATGGCCACTGAAACGTTGCGTCCGGCGTTGGCAAAGTCGAGATCCAAGGTTTGTGCCGCAGATTGCCAGCGCACGCCAAGATAGTTTTGATAGGCCATGTAGACGTGGGTGCCCACAAGTATTCCACCCGCTTGGAAAAAGCCTGCGTCCGCCAGTCGTTCGATAATTTTTGCATGGGCGGGGACGATAGAAAGGCAGCCCGCCGCAATGGCCTGTCGGGTAAGCTGCTTTAGATGAATTTGGTGGTCGTCGCCCTGGCGATGCCGCTCTATCAGGTGTGTGAGTTCGGGGGACGCAAAACCCAAAAAAATTTGCATCTGTTTGCCAGTCAGATCGGGAGTTTGGAGTGACTTTTTCCAATTTTCAAAACGTCATTCAGCGTGGGTTCTCCGGCACCATGCACTGCGGTGGTGTCTCGGAAGGCGGCATATCAAGGCCTGCGTCCCTGGCCATTTCGGCATAGGCTTGCTCGATGTGGCCCATGTCTTGGGGATCATCCTCAGGCAGAGTCTCAAAACCCGACAGGCAAATGGCAGAGAGCTTGGACCTCGCCCGCGGTACCTTGGAGCACGGCCTGTGCCGAGGCTGCTAGTTCCCACAGATCTACCGCGTAGGATAGCGGGGTCCGATATAGGCAAGTCGGTGTTCCGTCCAATGCAACATACAACTGGCGGATGTGGTCGTGCGAGGCGCTTTTTCTCATAACACGCCCCTGCGCCTTTTTTGCGTCATAGCCTCGTGGAGGGTCTGAATGGGTTTGGCTTCAAATAGCGACTCCAATCCGCGAGCCATATCCAGCGATTTGCGTGTGAGTCTTAGTGCCAGACGCGCGTCTTTGGCGCGGGAACCTATGCCTTCTACAATTTCGTTCGGAGAGCATAAAAGTAAAGATAAATATTATCCCTTAGCTATGCATACCTTTTGCTCCGCAAATTGTGTTTCATCTCCCGCAGCAAAGGCTGCAGTTTTGCGCTGCCAATGCGCAAGGCCACGCAAGTGGCCAAGATGTCGATGATCATGAGGTGCAACAAGCGCGAGACCATGGGGCTGTATTTGTCAAAGCCTTCGGGGTGGTCGGCACTTAGGTGAATCAGGCCAGCGCTTGCCAGGGGGGAGCCACTGGCGGTAATGACGATGGTGGTCGCGCCGTTTTTGCGGGCAATGTCGCATGCGTCCATCAGGTCACGGGTGCGGCCCGAGTTGCTGATCACCACCACGCAGTCGCCGGGGCTCAAAATGGAGGCGCTCATGACCTGCATGTGGCCATCGCTGTAGGCGGTGGTGTTAATGCCCAAGCGGAAAAACTTGTGCTGCGCATCTTGCGCCACGATGCCGGAGTTGCCCACGCCAAAAAACTGAATCTGCCGCCCTGCGTCGTAGGTGCTGACCAGTGCAGTGACCGCGCTCTCAATCGCCTTGGAGCTGGCCTCGTTGCGGTATTTGAGAAACGCTGCAACGGTGTTGTCGATAACCTTGACCATGACGTCGCTGGTCTTGTCGTCCGTGTCCACACTGCGGTGGATGAAAGGCACGCCTTCATTGACGGTGCCTGCCAGCTTGAGTTTGAAATCCGATAAACCGTCGTAACCCACGCTGCGGCAAAACCGCACTACCGTGGGTTTGCTCACATGGGCCCGGTCGGCCAGTTCGCTCACCGGTAGTTTGGCAAACGCGCGCGGGTCTGCCAGACACAGTTTGCCTACGCGCTGCTCGGCAGGTGCCAGCGAAGGCAGGGAGGCTTGAATACGGTCTAGCATATTGAGCCCCCACGCTTGTCACTGCGTGTACTGCGCTGCCCCCCGAGGGGGCCCTCGCGTCTTGGGGCGGCCCGGCGGCGCTCAATCTGCAAACTCGATGTGGTCATGATTCCTCGCTCCAACAAAAACCATCCCGCGCAATCATGGCGCTGGAGGCGCTTGGCCCCCAGGTGCCAGCTGCGTACAGGCGCGGCCCTTGGACGTCGGCGGCCCAGTGGTCAATCATGGGTTCCACCCAACGCCAGGCTTCTTCTTGCTCGTCGCTGCGGACAAACAGGTTGAGGCGACCGTCAATCACGTCCAGCAGCAAGCGCTCGTAGGCACCCACGCGCTCGGAGCCAAAGCGTTTGTCAAAGTCGAGGTCGAGCTGCACGGGCGCGAGCGACTGCGCTGCGACATTGCGAGACTGGCGGTTGTTCTGGCCTTGGGCCAGCAGGTGCAACTCGAGTCCGTCTTTAGGCTGCAGGTTGATGACCAGGCGGTTGGCCAGATCAATATTGGAATTAAAAATGGCGTGCGGCGTAGGGCGAAAGTTGACCACGATGCGCGCATCGCGGCCCGCCAAACGCTTGCCGGTACGGATGTAAAACGGCACACCCGCCCAGCGCCAGTTGGCGATTTCGGTGCGCAGCGCAACAAAGGTTTCGGTATTGCTGTTGGGGTTGACGCCCGCTTCTTCGCGGTAGCCCGGCACTTTGGCACCCCCGCTGGTGCCGCTGCTGTACTGGCCGCGAATCACGTCTTGCACCAGGGACTCTTGCGTCCAGGGCTTGAGCGAGCGCAGCACTTTGAGCTTTTCGTCGCGAATGGCATCGGCGTGCGAGTTGATGGGCGGCTCCATGCCAATGGCACACAGCAGTTGCAGGGCATGGTTTTGCACCATGTCGCGCAGTGCGCCGGTGCCTTCGTAAAAGCCGCCTCGGCTTTCCACGCCCAGGTCTTCGGCAATGGTGATCTGGATGTTGGCAATGTGCTCGCGGCGCCACAGGGGCTCGAACAGGGCATTGCCAAAGCGCAGTGCAAACAGGTTTTGTACGGCGGGTTTGCCCAGATAGTGGTCGATGCGGAACACCTGCTTTTCTTCAAAAAAGCGGCGCACGGTCTGGTTGATGGCTCGGTTGGACGCCAAATCGTGGCCCAGCGGCTTCTCTAGCACCACGCGGGTTTTGGAGGTGTTCAAACCGGCTGCGGCCAATTGCTCGCACACGGTGGTGAACAGCGCGGGCGCAGTGGCCACGTACATGACTACCGTGTCGGCATTGCGGGCCTGCAGGCTGGTGGCCAATGTGGCGTAGTCGTCGGGCTTGGACAAGTCCATGCGGACAAACTCCAGCAAGGCGGCAAAGCGTGCGAACTCGTCGGTGCTCGGGCGCTTGGCCAGATCGACTTTGTCAAACCGGGACTGAATCAGCGCGCGGTATTGGTCGTGGCTCAGGTCATCGCGACCAACGCCGATGATGCGGCCGCCCTCGGGTAAAGTGCCGTGGCGAAAGGCCTGAAACAAAGCGGGCATCAGCTTGCGCCAAGCCAGGTCGCCGGTGCCGCCAAACATTACAAGATCAAAGCTCATGATTCGAAGTTACATAAATAATGACGTTGTAATGTAACTTTGTTTCATTGATAATTCAAGCGTCTTTTCATATTCAACCGATTTTTCGGACACTCTTCTCTTATGAATCAACTCCAGGCACTCAAACAATTCACCACCGTGGTGGCCGACACCGGCGACTTCAAGCAGATCGATGCGTATCTGCCACAGGATGCCACCACCAACCCTTCTCTGATTCTCAAAGCGGTGCAAAAGGCAGACTACGCGCCGCTGCTCAAAGACACCGTCGCCCAGTTCCGTGGCAAGCCCATGGACGAGGTGATGGACCGGCTGCTGGTGCGTTTCGGCTGCGAAATTTTGTCCATTATTCCGGGCCGTGTGTCTACCGAAGTCGATGCCCGCTTGAGCTTCGACACCACGGCCACCGTGGCCCGGGGCGAGCGCCTGATTGCGCTGTACCAGGCGCAGGGCATTGCGTCGGACCGCATTCTGATCAAGGTGGCATCCACCTGGGAAGGCATTCAGGCGGCCCAGCAGCTGGAGCGCAAAGGCATTCACACCAACCTGACGCTGTTGTTCTCTTTCTGCCAGGCCGTCGCTTGCGGCCAAGCCAAAGTGCAACTGATTTCCCCCTTTGTGGGCCGCATTTACGACTGGTACAAAAAATCGGCGGGTGCCGCTTGGGTGGAGGCCGATAGGGCGGGTGCGAACGACCCCGGCGTGCAGTCGGTTACGCAGATTTATAACTACTACAAGAAGTTTGGCATCGCCACCGAGGTGATGGGCGCGAGCTTTCGCAATGTGGGGCAGATCACCGCGCTGGCGGGTTGCGACTTGCTGACCATCAGCCCCGACTTGCTGGCGATTTTGGCGGCCACCGAGGCACCTTTGCAGCAGGCCTTGAATGCCGATATGGCCAGGACGCTGGTTGCTGAACCGGTGCATTTTGATGAAGCCGCTTTCCGCTTCGCCCTGAATGAAGACCCCATGGGCACCGAAAAACTGGCCGAGGGTATTCGCGCGTTCTGCGTCGATGCCGTCAAGCTCGAACAACTCATGCAAGCCGCTTAAAAGTTGCACAAGGACTCTCACCATGCCCCGTACCCGTTGTGATCGCACCCCCGCCTGGGCCCAGCTGCAGGCCGCGTACCAAACCACTGGCAAGGCGTTCGATGTGCGCACTGCCTTTGCGCAAGACGCCCAGCGCTTTGAGCGACTGAGCCAGGAAGCGCCCTATGTGTTTGCGGACCTGTCCAAGAACCGCATCGACACGGCCACGGAAGGCCTGCTGCTGCAATTGGCCGAGCAAGCGGGTGTGGCCGAGCACCGCGATGCCATGTTTGCGGGCGACAAGATCAACGCCACCGAGCAGCGCGAGGTATGGCACACTTTATTGCGAAATCCGGCTCTAGCCCCCGTGGATAGTGCGCAAGCAGCTATTAATTCAGGAGCATTTTCGCCCTCTGAAGCAGTCCAACACAAGGCCACCGAGCAGGCCAAAGTGCACGCCACGCTGGACGCCATGCTGGCCTATGCCGAACAAGTGCGCGGCGATGCTGCCATTACCGATGTGGTGAACATTGGCATTGGCGGCTCGGACCTGGGGCCGCAAATGGCGGTGCTGGCGCTCGACGCCTTTGCCACTAGCGGCAAGCGTCTGCACTTTGTGAGCAACGTGGACGGCCATGAGTTGGCTGCCAAGCTGCCGCACCTGAAAGCCGAGAGCACCGTCTTTTTGATTGCCAGCAAGACCTTCACCACCATCGAGACCATGACCAACGCCCAGTCGGCCAAGGCCTGGTTCTTGGCGCAGGGCGGCACTGACACCGCGCGCCACTTTGCGGCGTTGACCACCAATGTGGCGGCGGCCAATGCCTTTGGCATCACCACCACGTTTGGTTTTTGGGACTGGGTGGGGGGGCGTTATTCGATGTGGTCGGCGATTGGTTTGCCGATTGCCATTGCCGTGGGAGCGCAAGGGTTTCGCGACTTTCTGGCCGGCGCGCATGCCATGGACGAGCACTTTCGCACTGCGCCGTTGGCAAGTAACTTGCCAGTGCGTTTGGCGTTGCTGGACGTGTGGTACCGCAACTTTCATGGCTTTACCAGCCGCAGCATTGCGCCCTACCACAGCGCTTTGCGCCGGGTGCCTGCGTATTTGCAGCAGCTGGAGATGGAGAGCAACGGCAAGCGCGTGGATGCCTCGGGCGAGGCCTTGCCCTTTGGTACGTCGCCAGTGTTGTGGGGCGAGTCGGGCACCAATGGACAGCACGCCTATTTTCAGATGCTGCACCAGGGTACCGACGTGGTGCCGGTGGAGTTCATCGCTGTTAAAAAGGCGCGCCACAACTTGCCGGGGCACCATCCTATGTTGCTGGCCAATGTATTGGCGCAGGCGCAGGCGCTGATGGTGGGCAAGAGTGACAGCGGTGGGCACAAAAATTTTCCGGGTAATCGCCCCAGCACTTTTTTATTACTGGACGATTTGACGCCTGCCTCACTGGGCGCGCTGATTGCTTTGCAGGAGCACCGGGTGTTTGTGAGCGGTTCGCTGTGGGGCATTAACAGCTTTGACCAATGGGGGGTGGAGTTGGGCAAGGTGTTGGCCAAGGACATTGAGCCTCGGTTGGCGTCGGGTGATGTTTCTGGGCTGGATGGGTCTACGGCGGGGTTGTTGGCTCGGCTGCGTTCTTAGGTTTCCTTTGTATGCGGGCGTTTGCTATGGCGTGCAGGGTATGGGCGGCGGGCTTGGGTGCCAAACGCGCACAAGTCGCCCGCCGCCCATACCCTGCGCGCCGCGTAACGCGGTGTCGGGCGGCTGACAAGTGAAGTCCTTTCTTCTTTCTGTTGAGCAGGCTCGGGCGTTGCACTTGGCGGCGCAGGGGCTGCTTACGCCACCGGCCAAGAAAGCTGCGCGCGCTGCACTGACGCGTGCCATTGATCACATGGCACTGCTGCAGATTGACACCATTCATGTGGTTAACCGTAGCCCGTATTTGGTGTTGCATGCGCGGCTGGGGCACTACCCGCCGAGCTGGCTGGAAGACGCTTTGGCCTCGGGCGCGTTGTTTGAAACCTGGGCGCACGAAGCCTGCTTTGCGCCTATGGCCGATGTGCTACTACACCGTGCCTACAACCGCGATCAGCGCAACCATTGGGGGCTGGCCAAAGCACAGCTCAGCCACGACAGCCAACGTGCGCATCTGGACAAATTGCTGGCCCATATTGAAGCCAACGGCGCGG
>JBEEJM010000159.1:0-7357 GCA_041169205.1 Pseudomonadota bacterium
GCCGCCGCCAAGGCCTTGCCCGACAGTGTTGCCATCCGCGAAGCGTTGAACCATCTGCGCTGGCTAGCCCGCCATGTGGAGGGTGCCGCAGTGACGTTTGACCTGTCGGATCTGCGGGGCTACGCCTATTACAGCGGTGCCCAGTTCTCGCTGTATGCGCCTGGTGCCAGCGACGCGCTGGCGCGTGGTGGCCGTTACGACGAAGTGGGTTCTGTCTTTGGTCGCAAACGTCCCGCCGTCGGGTTCAGCCTGGACATCAAGGTCCTGTCGGCGGTTGCGGCTGCGCGTCCGCTGCGGGCCGCAGTGCGGGCCCCCTGGGGCGAAGCGGCGGAGTTGCGTGCGGCGATTGCCACCTTGCGCCGTCAGGGCGAAACCGTGGTCTGCGTGCTGCCAGGGCACGAGAGCGAAGTTGATGAGTTCCAGTGTGACCGCGAGCTGATTCAAGCTGCGGGTCAGTGGGTCGTGAAATCTATTTAAACCTCGAAGCGAAATGAATACAACCAAAGGTCGAAATGTAGTGGTCGTGGGCACCCAGTGGGGCGACGAGGGCAAAGGCAAGCTGGTTGACTGGCTCACCGAAAGCGCTCAAGGTGTGGTGCGTTTTCAGGGTGGCCACAACGCGGGTCACACGCTGGTGATTAACGGCGTCAAAACCGCACTGCACCTGATCCCCAGCGGCATCATGCGCCCCGGCGTCAAGTGCTATATCGGTAACGGTGTGGTGCTGTCGGCGGCTAAGCTCTTCGAGGAAATTGAAGGCCTTGAAAAAGTGGGTGTGGAACTGCGTTCGCGCTTGCGCATCAGCGAAGCCTGTCCACTGATTTTGCCGTTCCACGCCGCCTTGGATGTTGCCCGCGAAGCCGCACGCGAAAAGGGTGGCAACGCCAAGATCGGCACCACCGGCCGTGGCATTGGCCCGGCCTACGAAGACAAGATTGCCCGCCGCGCACTGCGTGTGCAAGACCTGAAATTCCCGGAGCGCTTTGCCAACAAGCTGCGCGAATTGCTGGACTTACACAACCATGTGCTGACCAGCTACCTGGGTTCGGCCGCGTTTGACTTTGGTCCCACGCTGGCACCCTACATGGCCGATGGCAAAGTGTTGTTTGAGCCGGTCTACGCCGAGGCGATGCGCCACGCCGAACTGCTCAAGCCCATGATGGCTGATGTGTCCCGTGAACTCAACGAGGCCCACCACCACGGTGCCAACCTGCTGTTTGAAGGCGCACAAGGCACGCTCTTGGACGTGGACCACGGAACCTACCCCTACGTGACATCGAGCAACTGCGTGGCTGGCAACGCCGCCGCAGGCTCCGGTGTGGGCCCGGGCATGCTGCACTACATCTTGGGCATTACCAAGGCCTATTGCACCCGCGTCGGTGGCGGTCCGTTTCCCACGGAACTGGATTGGGAAGTGGAGGGTACGCCCGGATACCACATGAGCACCGTGGGTGCCGAGAAGGGTGTGACTACCGGCCGTTCGCGCCGCTGTGGCTGGTTTGATGCGGCGTTGCTCAAGCGCTCGGCGCAGGTTAACGGCCTGTCGGGGCTGTGTATCACCAAGCTCGATGTGCTGGACGGTTTGAAAGAGCTGCTGCTGTGCACCGGCTACGAGATGGACGGTGAGTTGATCGACATCCTGCCCATGGGTGCGGACGACATCGAACGTTGCAAGCCGGTCTACGAAGTCATGGATGGCTGGAGTGACAGCACCGTGGGCGTGACCCAGTACGACAAGCTGCCCGTGGCCGCGCGCCTGTACCTGCAGCGTATCGAGCAGGTCACTGGTGTGCCCATCCACATGGTGTCTACCAGTCCCGACCGTGACCACACCATCATGATGCGCCACCCGTATCTGGCGGACTGATTTTTAAGCGAATAAGCCCTCTAACCCCCCGTGAAACCTGCGTAAGCAGCTATAAAAACAGGAGCAATTCGATGTTGACAGAAGACGGAAAACACCTTTACGTAAGCTATGACGAATACCACAACCTGATCGAAAAGCTCGCGATCCGCGTGTTCCAATCGGGCTGGGAGTTCGACACTATTTTGTGTTTGGCGCGCGGTGGTTTGCGTCCTGGTGACATCCTGTCGCGTGTGTTCGACAAGCCCCTGGCCATCATGTCAACCAGCTCCTACCGGGCCGAGGCCGGTACGCAGCAGGGCAATCTGGATATCGCCCGTTTCATCACCACACCCAAAGGTGAAATTGCAGGGCGCGTGCTGCTGGTAGATGACTTGGCGGACTCTGGCCACACCCTGAATGCCGTGATGGGTCAGCTCAAGACCAACTACAAGCCAATCACCGAGCTGCGCAGCGCCGTCATTTGGACGAAAGCATTGTCGACTTTTACGCCCGACTATTCGGTCGAGTTTTTGCCGACCAATCCCTGGATTCACCAGCCCTTTGAGAGCTATGACGCGCTACGCCCTCAACAGTTGATTCAAAAGTGGAGCGTCTGATCGTTCTTTGAGACCCCATGACCCAGCTGACCACCGGCCTAATTCACCACTCCTACACACCGCCCGAGGGGTTCGAGGCACCGCAGCCTGGTGTCTTTAAGGCGTCGACGATTTTCTTTAATTCCGTGGCCGATATGCGTCAGCGGTATCGCTCGGTCGTTGACAACAACTCGTACACCTACGGTCTGCGGGGCACGCCAACCACCTATCTGCTGGAAGCACGGTTGTGCGCGCTAGAAGGCGGGACCGGTTGCGTGCTGGTTCCCAGCGGTTTGGCAGCTGTAGCGCTCACCTCGTTGTCGCTGCTGAAGTCGGGCGATGAAGTACTTATTCCTGACAATGTGTATGGCCCCAATAAAACCTTGGCCGAAGGCGTACTCAAGGATTTGGGTATCACTCATCAGGTCTACGATCCGATGGATCCACAAGATCTGGAAGCCCAAATTTCCAGCCGAACCAAGCTGGTTTGGTTGGAGGCAGCGGGTTCTGTCACGTTGGAGTTTCCGAACTTGGTGGAGCTGGTGCGCATCTGCCAGCGCCGCAAGGTGCTCAGTGCGCTGGACAACACTTGGGGTGCCGGATTGGCTTTTGCGCCGTTCGACTTGGTACCAGGTGAAGCCGTGGGCGTGGATATCTCTGTCCATGCGCTGACCAAATACCCCAGTGGCGGTGGCGATGTACTGATGGGCAGTGCCATCACCCGCGATGCCAGTTTGCATGCGCGCCTCAAGCGCACCCATCTGCGTTTGGGTCTGGGTGTGGGCATGAACGATGTGGAAACCGTGCTGCGCTCGCTGCCCAGCATGGCGCTACGCTACCGTGCGCATGACGAAGCCACCCGCACGCTGGCGCTGTGGGCGAATAGCCAGCCCGAGTTTGTGCAGGTGCTGCATCCGGCGCTGGCCGATTCACCTGGTCACGCAGACTGGAAAACTCTGTGTTCCAGCCTGCCAGGCAAAGCCGCAGGACTGTTCAGCGTGATGCTCGACCCGCGCTACACGCAGGACCAGGTAGACGCGTTTTGCGAGGCCATGACGCTGTTTCGCCTGGGCTACAGCTGGGGTGGCCCCATTAGTCTGGTGATGCCTTACGATCTGGCATCCATGCGCGCGACCTGGCCCGCGCACCTTGCGCAAGGCACGCTGGTGCGGTTCTCCATAGGGCTTGAGGCCGTGGAAGACCTGCAAGCGGATATTGCGCAGGCGCTGCTGGGTTTGCGCTGAACGCATACCCTCACTGGTGTTTTCCCGGTTGAACAAAGTGCCCTAGGCACGATAGGCTCGCGGCATGAGTACCACGCCGCAAAACGATGCCCCTTTGTCTAACGTACCTCCACCGTATGTGCCTCCACCTTCGGAGGCTCCGCGCAAAGATATCCTTCCATTGCCCTGGCTAGCGCCTGCACATTGGCTCGCCAAAGGTTGGCGCGACATGGCGGGCCATCCCGGCATTGCCGGGTTCTATGGCGGTGTGTTCTGGTTCATGGCCTTGATTCTGGGGGCCGTGTTTCGTGCCAAGCCCGAATACACCATGACCATTGCCTCCGGCTGCCTGCTCATCGGGCCCTTTTTGGCCATGGGTCTGTACGATGTCAGCCGCCGCCGTGAAGACGGCAGTGGGCCCGAACTCGGCCATTCATTCACCTGTTGGGAGACCCATCTGGGCAGCATGGCCATGCTGGTGTTGGTGCTGATCGTGCTGGAGCTGTTGTGGGGCCGCGCCTCGCTGGTGGTGTTTGCGGTGTTCTTCAACACCGGCATGCCGTCTACCGCCAGCGTGATGGAGGCGGTGTTCAACCCGCAAAATTGGGAGTTTGTGGCGGTCTATACCGTCGTGGGTGGTGGTTTTGCCATGCTGGTGTTTTCCATCTCGGCGGTGTCGATTCCGATGATTTTGGACCGTGATACCGATGCGATTTCGGCCGCGATCACCAGCCTGGAGGTGGTGTTCCACAACACGGCGGTCATGCTGCTGTGGGGGGCCACTATTGCGGTCCTGGTCGTCGGCTCGCTCATGCTGCCGCTCGGTTTGGGCCTGCTGGTGGTTGGCCCCCTGCTGGGCCATGCCACCTGGCACGCCTACCGCGGTGCGGTGCATTGGCCGCAAGATGTTACAGTCGCCTGATTAACTGAAAGCATACTTTGGCAACACCCAATTACGGATACGAGAAGCGTCAGAAAGAACTGGCCAAAAAGAAGAAAAAAGAAGAAAAGCTCAAGAGCAAATCCGAGCGAAAAACCGGCGATTTTCCTGACGGCACACCCAACGATGCGGCTGAAGACGCGGCCTCGCAAGGCGACGCTCCCGCGGCACCTGCCGCAGAGTAGGCTCAACCCTAAATCAGCGTTTGGGCCAGGCGCACCATGGCGTCTGGCGTGTGGTCCGTGGGCTCAATGTTGGCAGCCTGCGCAAACTGCTTGAAGTTGCGCTCCATGGACTGCACGTACACCGGGTCGTAGTGCAGGGTCAGCAGGTCTTGCACCACGGGGAACAGATTCCCCACCATCACTTTTTCTTTCCAGCCGCGCACCACTTCCTTGCCCCGAAACTCGGCCAGCACGTCGAGCTTGTCGCAAAACGGCTGCGGGTTTCTTACAAAATAGTCATAGTCTTCCAGTAACAGCGCCACCCGCTCGCCAATCGGCAGCGTCAGGTTCAGGCAGGGGCTGGCGCGCATGTGCTCCACCAACGCAGTGGGGATGGCCACATTGCCGACCTTCTTGCTTTCGCTTTCGACAAACACCGGGCGCTGCGGGTCAAACTGGCGCAGTGCATCCCAGATCAAGGTGTCAAAGCGCTTTTGCGTGGGTTGCGGCACGCCAGGAATGGCACCCAGCACCGAGCTGCGGTGCCGTGCCAGGTCTTCCAGGTCCAGCACCTGCGCGTCCAAGCTGGCCAGGGCCTGTAGCAGACGGGTTTTGCCCGAGCCGGTGGTGCCACACACCACGCGCAACTGCAGCGACTCCACCAAACGCGGGATGTCGGCTACTACCGCCGCCCGAAACGCCTTGTAGCCGCCTTCGACTAGCGTCACCTTGAAACCAATCTGGTCGAGGATGAGCGAGAGCGAGCCGCTGCGTTTGCCACCACGCCAACAGTAGGCCAGGGGCTTCCAGTCTTTGGGTTTGTCGATGACTTCGCGGTCAATGTGGGCCGCAATATTGCGCGCCGCCATGGCCGCGCCACGCTTTTTGGCTTCGAACTGGTTCACCTGCTTGTACAGCGTGCCCACCACGATGCGCTCTTCATTGTTCAGTGTGGGCCAGTTCACGGCACCGGGCAGGTGGTCTTCGGCGTATTCGTCTTCGGTGCGCGCGTCAATCAGGGTGTCGAATTCGTGCAGGCGGTGCAACACATCGGCTGCGGGGATCACGGTCAGGCTCATGGGATCTGTTTCTTCACGGTGGGCCACAGGGTGTTCAAGATGGTGGGGTGGGCGGCTTCGATGGGGTGGATGCGGTCGGCCTGGAACAGTTGGGCAGCGTCGGGTGCGTCGGCCACACCTTTCAGTAAAAACGGCACCAGGGCCGCTTTGCTGGTCTTTGCAACGGCGGCAAAAGTGTCGGCAAAGCGCTTGCCATAGTCCTGCCCGTAGTTGGGCGGTACCTGCATGCCTGCGAGCACCACCTTGGCACCGCTGGCCTGTGCGGCTTGGGTCATGGCCAGCAGGTTGTCCTGCGTCATGTCCAGCGGCAGGCCGCGCAACGCGTCATTGCCGCCCAGTTCAATGATGACCACTTTGGGATGGTGCTGCGCCAAGAGCGCGGGCAGGCGCGAACGCCCACCCGAGGTGGTGTCACCGCTGATGCTGGCGTTGACCACCTGGGCGTTCACCTTGTCTTTGGCTATGCGCACGCCCATCAGGGCGACCCAGCCGGTGCCGCGTTTGAGGCCATACTCGGCACTGAGCGAGTCACCCACCACCAAAATGGTGGGCGCAACGGCCGTTGCCGCGTGGGTCGGCAACGCGCAAGCCCCCGCCAACCCTGCCAGAAATGCAAGCGCGATACAGTGTCGACGAACTACAGAGAGCCCCATGAGTGATTCCATTATTTCGGTTGAGCATGTTTTCAAGGCGGTCACCGATTCCACCGGCACGCTGGAGATTCTGCGCGACATCGATTTTGCGCTAAAAGCCCGCGAGACCGCCGCCATTGTCGGTGCATCCGGCTCAGGCAAAAGCACTTTGCTCTCCATCATCGCCGGCCTGGACACGCCCACCAGCGGCACCGTGCGCCTGGCCGGGCAGGACCTGTTCATCATCGACGAAGATGCCCGCGCCGCGGTGCGGGCCCGCAAGGTGGGTTTTGTGTTCCAGAGCTTTCAGCTCCTGGTCAACCTCACAGCATTGGAAAACGTCATGCTGCCTCTGGAATTGGACGCCCGCAAAGACGCCCGCAAGCTGGCCACTGAGATGCTGGGCCGCGTGGGTCTGACGAGCCGGCTCAACGCCTACCCCAAGGTGCTCAGCGGTGGTGAGCAGCAACGCGTGGCGCTGGCCAGAGCCTTTGTGGTACACCCCGCCGTGCTGCTCGCCGACGAGCCCACGGGCAGCTTGGACTTTGCTACTGGCGAAAAAATCATGGAGTTGATGTTTGACTTGAACCGCGAGCAGGGGACGACGCTGGTGCTGGTGACGCACGACCGCGGTATCGCCCAGCGCTGCGACCGGCGCATCACGATTGAAGCGGGCAGGGTGGTGTCTGTATTGCAGGAATCTTAATGAAATAGGGCTGTAGCCCCCGTGGAATATGCGTAAACAGCTATTAAAACAATAGCAATTTGACGCTACCTCAACCCGATACGCGCTTGCTATAGGCGTAAAAAACCGCGTCTTGCACCCACCCCAAGGCTTCGTAAGCGGCCTGCGCGTGCAGGTTGGTCTTGGCGGTGG
>JBEEJM010000160.1:0-3400 GCA_041169205.1 Pseudomonadota bacterium
CCGCCCAACAGCTTCGCGCTGGCCCGCACCATGGAGTACTTTCGCATTCCGCGCAACGTGCTCACCATCTGCCTGGGCAAGAGCACCTATGCGCGCTGCGGCATCATCGTCAACGTCACGCCGTTTGAGCCCGAATGGGAAGGCTATGTGACGCTGGAGTTCAGCAACACCACGCCGCTGCCCGCCAAGATTTACGCCGGTGAAGGCTGTGCCCAGGTGCTGTTCTTCGAGAGCGATGCCGACGATGTGTGCGAAACCAGCTACAAAGACCGGGGTGGCAAATACCAGGGCCAGCAAGGCGTGACGCTGCCCAAAGCCTGAAGACGTCAGGCGGCAGGTAGGGCGTCGCCGCCCGTTGGCTCATCGGCCTGTAGGCGTGCCATGGCGCGTTTCAGCGCATCAAAACAATCGGGGTCGAGGGCTGTGCCCACCGTCTTGGCCATCATTTCCAGCGTTTGAGGAATCGGTACCGCGCCACGGTAAGGCCGCTCGGCCGTGATGGCATCAAAAATATCTGCGGTGGTGATGATGCGGGTCTCGATGCTGATCTCGTCGCCTTTGAGGCCACGCGGGTAGCCATTTCCATCCAGCCGCTCGTGGTGTGCCCCGGCAATTTTGGCCAGCTCGCTGAAGGCGTGGATTTTGGAGAGGATGGACTCGGTCAGGCGAGCGTGTTCCCGCACCGCGGCCCACTCGGCATCGTCGAGTTTGCCCGCTTTGTCCAGCACGCTGTTGCTCACACCTAGCTTGCCCACGTCATGCAGCAGCGCACCGCGCTTGAGCCACCGGCGGCGCTGGGGAGACAGCTCCAGGGCCTCGGCAATCAGGTCGGCGTACAGCGCCACGCGGGCACTGTGGCCGCTGGTGTAGGGGCTCTTGGAGTCCACCACCTGGCCGAATGCGGTGGCAATGTCGTCCAGATAGTCTTCGTCCAGCGGCACTTCGCAGCTAGCGGGCTCCAGCGCCAACACGGCTTTTTCGATGTGGTCCGAGCGCAGCATGGTCCAAAAATCTGCTTGCGAAGCCAGCGCCTCCATGGCCGCGACCAGCGTGGGGTCAAACCACTGACCATCGCGCTTGCGTACTTCGTCCATGGCGGCTTCTTTGCCGTCTGCCGTGTGGAACACGTCGATGACCTGGGCCAGCAAGGCAATGCGTGCGTAAACGGGAATCGCCGTGCCGCTCAACTGGTCGGGCTTGCCCTGGCCGCTCCAGTGTTCGTCCAGGCTGTAAATGCCAGCCGCCACGCCTTCCGAAAAGCGCAGCAGGCGGGCAATCTCGGCACCGCGCTGGCAGCGGGTTTGAATCAGCTCTTGTGAGACTTCTGGGCCATGGCGAAAGATGTGCAGCACGCTGCGAAAGCGTTCAGCTAGGCCGGCTTTCAACCCGGTGTGCTGCAGCACAAAGCGCACCACCTGGGGCAGGCTGTCGCCTACCTGCTTGAAGTCGCGCTTGAAGTCCAGGTCGTCGGTCAGGTACAGCTCGCAGATGCGGGCGGCGTTGCTGCTGCAACCCAGGTCCTTCAGCAGGAGGGTGTAGTAAAGCTCCCACTGCTGGGCTTCATTGAGTCCGATGGCGCGACCCAGGTGCATGCCGATCCAGCAGCAGCGCACGCAATGCCCCTGCGGTTGACCTTCGGTAATGTCCAGCGCATGGCTCAGTGCACTGATGAGCTCGGCCAGTTTGAGGCCTGCGGCGATGGGGCTGGGGTCGGCAACGGTGGTCTGTGGCATGTGCAAAGTTTAGACAGAGCGGACAGTCTTCGTAAAACCTGTGGGTATTGACGGCTAATATGGCACACATTAACCCGGTCAACGGGTTGCAAGGAGATTGGCAATGAAATGGGAAGGCAACCGCGAATCAGATAACGTGGAAGACCGCCGTGATGGCTCGGGCGGAGGAGGTGGCGGGGGAATGATCGGCGGTCGCCACATCGGTATTGGCACCATCGTGATTGCGCTGCTGGGCGGCTGGATGTTTGGCATCAACCCATTGACGATTTTGGGTCTGCTCAGTGGCGGTGGCGCGCCCACGGCCCAAGTGCAGCAAGGCCCGGCACACCGCCCACCGGCGGACGACCCCATGGCCAAGTTTGTGGCCACCGTGCTGGCCGACACCGAAGATGTGTGGACCGATGTGTTCAGCAAAAGCGGTGGCACCTACCAAAAACCCAAGCTGGTGTTGTTTCGGGGCGCAACGCCCACCGCCTGTGGCCAAGGGCAAACCGCCATGGGTCCGTTTTACTGTCCCGGTGACCAAAAAGTTTATATCGACCTGGGCTTTTACGAAACGCTGCGCAAGCAACTCGGCTCGCCGGGCGACTTCGCCCAGGCCTACGTGATTGCGCACGAAGTAGGCCACCATGTGCAAAACCTGCTGGGCATCAGCGCCAAGGTGGACAAGGCACGCAGCCGCATGAGCGAGACCGCGTACAACGCCCTGAGCGTGCGCGTGGAGCTGCAGGCCGACTGCCTGGCCGGCGTCTGGGCCAACCATGCCCAAAGTGCGCGCCAGCTGCTGGAGCAGGGCGATGTGGAAGAAGCCATGAACGCCGCGGCCCACATTGGCGACGATGCTTTGCAGCGCAGCAGTGGCCGTGGTGTGGTGCCCGAGAGTTTCACCCACGGCACCAGCGCCCAGCGCCAAAAATGGTTCGCCGCCGGCCTGCAAAACGGCACGATCAAGGGCTGTGACACCTTTTCTGGCCAGATCTAGCCAGACTGGGGGATAATGCGGGTTTGCCCCTATGTGCAGGGGCGGCCCTGCTATCGGATGGATAGCAACACTTTTGGCTATGCCTGACCGACTTGAATACTGATCTGAATCCCACACCAGCGGCCTCCACCACGGCCCCTACCGCAGCTTCTAACGAGCTGAACGCCGACACCCCCATCATGGCCTTTGCCCAGCTGCAGCTGGCTGCACCTTTGGCCCGCGCCGTGGCCGAAATGGGCTACGAGTCCATGACGCCGATCCAGGCCCAGGCCATCCCCGTGGTGCTGACCGGAAAAGACGTGATGGGCGCTGCCCAGACCGGCACCGGCAAGACGGCTGCTTTTGCGTTGCCCCTATTGCAGCGCCTGATGAAGCACGAAAACCCGTCCACTTCGCCCGCCCGCCACCCGGTGCGCGCCCTGGTGTTGCTGCCTACCCGTGAGCTGGCCGACCAGGTCGCCCAGCAGGTCAAGCTGTACGCCAAGTACACCAACCTGCGCAGCGCCGTGGTGTTTGGCGGCATGGACATGAAGCCCCAGACCCTAGAGCTGAAAAAAGGCGTCGAAGTGCTGGTGGCCACGCCTGGCCGCTTGCTGGACCACATCGAAGCCAAAAACGCTGTCCTTAACCAAGTGGAATACGTGGTGCTGGACGAAGCCGACCGCATGCTCGATATCGGCTTTTT
>JBEEJM010000161.1:0-2691 GCA_041169205.1 Pseudomonadota bacterium
ATGATGCGCAAGAGCGTGGTCTTGCCGCAGCCCGAGGGGCCGAGCAGGGCGACGAGTTCCCCGGACTCGATGTCCAGGCTGACGTCATTCAGGGCTTTGAAAGTGCCAAAGTCTTTGCTGACGTTGCGGATGGCGATGCTCATGGTGTTTCTCTCGAAAGGGGGCGCTCAGGCGGTAGTTCGGCGGCGGCTTTTTCCTGGCGCTCAAACTGCCATTCCACAAACGACTTGATGACCAGGGTGACCAGTGCCAGTAGCGCCAGCAGCGAGGCAATGGCAAACGCGGCGACCGACTGGTATTCGTTGTACAAAATCTCCACGTGCAGCGGCATGGTGTTGGTCTGACCGCGGATGTGGCCCGACACCACCGACACCGCACCAAACTCACCCATGGCCCGCGCGTTGCACAAAATCACGCCATAGATCAGGCCCCACTTGATGTTGGGCAGGGTCACATGCCAGAAGGTTTGCCAACCCGTGGCCCCCAGCACCTGGGCGGCTTGCTCTTCTTCCGTACCCTGCGCCTGCATCAAGGGAATCAGCTCGCGTGCAATGAAGGGGAAGGTTACAAAAATGGTCGCCAACACAATGCCCGGCACCGCAAAAATGATCTTCACATCGTGTGCTTGCAGCCACGGGCCGAACCAGCCGTGTGCGCCAAACATCAGCACATAGATCAGGCCTGCCACCACGGGCGATACCGAGAACGGCAGGTCCACCAGCGTGGTGAGAAAGGCCTTGCCTTTGAATTCGTACTTGGCAATGGCCCAGGCCGCAGCCACGCCAAACACTAAATTCAGCGGCACCGCAATCGCGGCAGTAATGAGCGTGAGGCGTATCGCGCTCCAGGCATCGGGCTCGTTAAAGGCTTCCAGGAACGCACCGGCACCTTTGCGCAGTGCTTCGGTAAACACGGCAGCCAGCGGCAGCACCAGGAACAAGAAAACAAAGGCCAGCGCAATGCCAATCAGTGTCCACTTGACCCAAGCGGGCTCCGTGGTTCCGGCCTTGGCGCTGCGGATCGTGCGGGAGTTCGCGCTCATGACTGCGCACCTCCGCGCTTGCGCTGCCAAGATTGAAGCGCGTTGATCACAAACAGCATGACGAACGAGAAACCGAGCATCACCACCGCCACCGCCGTAGCGCCAGCGTAGTCGTATTGCTCCAGCTTGCCAATGATGATCAGCGGGGTGATTTCTGAAATCATGGGCATGTTGCCAGCGATAAAAATAACCGAGCCGTATTCGCCAATGGCGCGGGCAAACGCCATGGCAAAACCAGTCAATAGCGCAGGTGCGATGGTTGGAAAAATCACATAACGAAAGGTCTGCAGGCGTGTGGCACCCAGGCAGGTGGCGGCTTCTTCCAATTCTTTCTCGGCGTCTTCCAGCACCGGCTGTACGGTGCGCACCACAAACGGCAGACCAATGAAAATCAGCGCGATGACGATGCCATTGCGGTTAAAGGCCAACTGCACGCCATAGGGCTCAAGCAGGCTACCGACCCAGCCATTGCTGGCCAAGAGCGCGGTGAGCGAAATGCCTGCCACAGCGGTGGGCAGTGCAAATGGCAAGTCCACCAACGCATCCACGATTTTCTTGCCAGGGAACTGGTAGCGCACCAGCACCCAAGCGATCAGCAGGCCAAACACTGCGTTCACCAGCGCGGCGAGAAACGATGCGCCAAAGGTCAGCTGGTACGAGGCCACCACGCGCGGGCTGGTGACCGCCGCGATGAACTGTTCCCAGGTGAGCGTGAAGGTTTTGAACAGCAGTGCCGAGAGCGGAATGAGCACGATGATGCTCAGATAAAACAGTGTAAAGCCCAGCGTCAGTTTGAAGCCGGGAAGCACGCGCTTGGGCGTGCGTTTAACGAGAGTCATTTATTTGACCGTGTACAGCTTGTCGAACTGGCCGCCGTCGTTGAAGTGCACTTTTTGCGCTTCCGCGAACGAACCGAAATAGTCTTCCGCACGGAACAACGTGATGGGCTTGAAGGTGCTGGCGTATTTCTTCAGGATGGCCGGGTTGGTGGGGCGAATGGCGTGCTGTGCGGCGATCTCCTGGCCCTCATCGCTGTACAAGAAGTTCAAATAGGCCTTGGCCTGCTCGACCGTGCCTTTCTTGGCAACGGTGCGCTCCACGATGGCCACGGGGTTCTCTGCCACGATGGAGCTGCTGGGGTGCACGGCATCGACCTTGCCCGCGCCAAATTCTTTGTCCACCGACACCACTTCGGATTCAAACGTGATCAACACATCGCCAATATTGCGCTGCAAGAAGATGGTGGTCGCGTCGCGGCCACCCTTGGCCAGCACGGGCACGTTTTTGTACAGCTTGCTCACAAACTCTGCCGCTTGGGCGTCGGTGCCGCCCTTCTTGCGCACCTGGCCCCAAGCGGCCAGGTAGGCCATGCGGCCGTTGCCGCCCGTCTTGGGGTTGACCACTACCACCTGCACGCCGGGCTTGATCAGGTCATCCCAGTCCTTGATGCCCTTGGGATTGTTGTTGCGCACCAGGAACAGCATGGTGGAGCTGGTTGGGGCCGCGTTATGGGGGAACCGTTTGGTCCAGTCCTTGGCCACCACGCCGGTACTGGCCAAAAAGTCCACATCGGTGGTGGTGTTCATGGTGATGACATCGGCCTCCAGACCGTCGTTCACCGCACGGGCCTGCGCGCTGGAGCCGCCGTG
>JBEEJM010000162.1:0-4657 GCA_041169205.1 Pseudomonadota bacterium
CTTCAAAATCGTCGCCGTTGCGGATGCGTCCACCGGCTTGTTTGGCACGGGTTCGACCATGATCAAAGCCACGCAAGACCTACAGATCATCAGCGGCCTGCCACCGCTGGTGCGGGAGGACGACCAGTTCCGTGCGCAAATCACCCTGCGCAACACCACCAAAGAAGCGATGAAAGTAGACGTCACCGCTCGCGCCACCCTGCTGGACTTGAAGCCGCAAACGGTGGATATCCCTGCGGGTGAAGCGCGTGAAGTGGCCTGGTTGGTGACCGCGCCGCCGCAAATGGCGCTGACCCGCAATGAAGCGATTTTGTGGGAAATTGAAGCGAAGGATAGTGTTAAGGGAGCGAAAGACGCCCTCAAAGCCCGCCAGCGCATCATCCCCGCCGTGCCGCTCACCGTGCAGCAGGCCACGCTGGTGCAGGTGGATGGCAGCTTCAGTCTGGACGCGGCTCCGCCCGCAGATGCGCTACCCGGTCGGGGTGGCTTGAAGATGAGCCTGCAGCCCAAATTGGCGGAGGGTCTGCCCGGCGTGCGCGACTGGTTTGCCAACTACCCCTTTGCCTGCCTAGAGCAAAAAACCAGCAAATCGGTCGGTCTGCGCGATGCCAAGCTCTGGCAGGGCGTGCTGGCGCAGTTGCCTAGTTATCTTGACAGCGACGGGCTAGCTAACTACTTCCCGCCGCGTGATGGCGAGGCCAATCGCGGCAGCGACACCTTGACCGCCTATCTGCTGGCCGCCACGCATGAAGCGGTGGCGATCAACCCGGCGTTTGCCCTGCCCGACGAGGCACGCGCCCCCATGGAGCGCGGCCTGATCGCGTTTGTTGAAGGTAAATTGACGCGCGATTTCTGGTCGCCCCGCAAAGATTTGGACGTGCGTAAACTAGCCGCGCTGGAGGCCCTGTCGCGCTACGGCAAAGCGCAGGCGCGCATGGTCAGCAGCATCACCATCGCGCCGAACCAGTGGCCGACCAGCGCGGTGATCGACTGGATGCAGATTTTGAAACGGGTCAACGACATCCCCAAACGCGACGCCTACCTGGCCGAGGTGAACCAGATTCTGCGTGCCCGCCTGAGCTTTCAGGGCACCAAAATGGTTTTCAGCACCGAGCGCGACGACTACTGGTGGTGGCTGATGACCAACGGCGACGTTAACAGCGCCAAATTGATGCTGGCGGTGATGGACGACCCGGCCTGGCAGGGCGATATGGGCCGCCTGGCCAACGGCTTCATCAGCCGCCAGCAAAATGGCGCCTGGCACACCACCACGGCCAATTTATGGGGCGGCTTGGCGCTGGAGCGTTTCTCGGCCAAGTTTGAAGCCACGCCAGTGGCAGGTTTGACTAAAGCAGTGATGAGCACGGGTTCAGCCAGCGTAGATTGGAGCAAGGTCGAGCGCGTTAAAACGACTGAGGCCACCGGCGCACCCAACCAGACCACCTGGTTTGGCGCACCCGCCGCACCTGGCAACCTGCGCAACAACGGCATGTTCCTGCCGTGGAAAAATGCCACGGGGTCTTTGAAAGACACATTAACCATCACCCAGCAGGGCATCGGCAAACCGTGGCTGACGCTGCAATCCGTCGCCGCCGTGCAGCTCAAAGCACCGTTCAACGCTGGTTACGGCATCAAAAAAACCATCACACCGGTGGAGCAGGCGGTGAAGGACACCTACACGCGGGGCGACGTGCTGCGCATCACACTGGAAGTCAACGCCACGGCGGACATGACCTGGGTGGCCATCACCGATCCGATTCCTGCCGGTGCAACGATTTTGGGCGGCGGTTTGGGACGCGATTCTGAAATCGCCACCAAAGATGAAAAACGCACGGGCTCGGGTTTGGCCGCCTTTGAAGAGCGCAGTTTCGAGTCCTTCCGCAGCTACTACCAATATTTACCCAAAGGCGTGGTCAAGATGGAATACACCATCCGCCTGAACAACGTGGGCATGTTCTCGCTCCCGTCTAGCCGTGTTGAGGCCATGTACGCACCAGAGATGTTTGGCGAAGCGCCGAATGCGAAGATGCAGGTCGTGGCAGCTAAATAGCGAGTTATTGGGACCAAGTCATGAGCATCCGGCGTCTTAATGGTCATGTCATTGGTCAGACAATTGCTATATTTATAATAGCTACTCAGGCAAATAATACGCCGGCTATGCCTCAATTTGAGGAGGTGAAAAGCGCTTTTCAGCCGTCTGACGTGCGCGTTGTGGACCGGAACGGCGAATTACTGCACAGCCTGCGCGTCGACAAATCCGTGCGGCGTGGTCAGTGGGTGCTGCTTGCGGATATCTCACCCGCGCTACGCACCGCCATGGTGCTGAGTGAAGACAAGCGCTTTTACGAGCACAGCGGGGTCGACTGGCGCGCCGTCTCCAGCGCGGCCTGGGGCAATGTGTGGAACACCAAAACGAGGGGTGCATCGACCATCACCATGCAGCTGGCGGGTTTGCTGGATGAGGACTTGAAGACCGGCACGGCCGGCCGAACCCTGCCGCAAAAACTCGGCCAGACCGTGGCCGCGCAGGTGCTGGAGCGGCGCTGGCGCAAAGACCAGATTCTGGAGGCGTATCTCAACAATGTGCCCTTTCGGGGTGAAATGGTGGGTATCGACGCGCTCAGCCGCACCCTGTTTGGCAAAGCCGCGCACGGCCTGGATGACCGTGAAGCCGCCGTCACCGCCGCCCTGGTGCGGGCACCCAATGCCAAGGCTTCCGCCGTCGCCCAGCGGGCCTGCGGGGTGCTCAAGGTGATGCAACCGACCGTCAAGACCGATTGCGTGGGGCTGGATTTATACGTCACCGCCGCCCTGCAGCGCAAGGAGTTTGACGCCAGCAGCGGCATAGCACCGCATGTGGCACGTAGAGTTCTGTCCGCTCGCCCTGAGTCAGTTGAAGGGGCTGCGAGTTTGAAGAAGGCTTCGACAAGCTCAGCCCGAACGGGAGAGGGTAGAGCTATCACAACGACGCTGCGTGCGCCTCTGCAACGCTTCGCCGACCAAACCCTGAATCGTCACCTGCGCGAGCTGCAAAGCCGCAACGTGCAAGACGGTGCCATTGTGGTGCTGGACAACGCCACCGGCGCGGTGCTGGCGTATGTCGGTTCGTCGGGGGAGCTGGGCCGTTCGGGCGAGGTGGACTTTGTCACCGCGCTGCGCCAGCCCGGTTCCACGCTGAAACCGTTTTTGTACGCGCAGGCGATTGCCGAGCGGCGTTTGACAGCGGCCTCGCTGCTGGAGGACTCGCCCACCCACATCCAGACCGCCGGCGGCCTGTATATTCCGCAAAACTACGACCACCAGTTCAAGGGCTGGGTGTCGGTGCGCACGGCGCTGGGCTCGTCGCTCAACGTACCTGCCGTGCGTACCTTGGTCATGGTGTCGCCGGACGCGTTTGCCAAACAGCTCAAAACGCTGGGTTTGCCGCTGAAAGAAGCGGGTGATTTTTACGGCTACAGTCTGGCGCTGGGCAGCGCCGAGGTGTCTTTGCTGAATTTGACCAATGCCTACCGCAGTTTGGCGAATGGCGGGCGGGCTAGTCCAACCAAACTCACCGTTCGGGCTGAGCCTGTCGAAGCCTTCAAACATACAAACCCTTCGACAAGCTCAGGGCGAACGGATGTAAGTGCTGGAGAGACAAGCACCCAAGCCATCGACCCCAGTGCCGCCTTCATCGTCAGCGACATCCTGAGTGACACCAACGCCCGCGCCCGCACCTTTGGCTCCGACAGCGTGCTGACGACGCGGTTTTGGACCGCCGTCAAAACCGGTACCAGCAAAGACATGCGCGACAACTGGGCGGTGGGCTACTCGCAGCGCTACACCGTGGGCGTGTGGGTGGGCAATGCCAGCGGCGCAGCCATGTGGGACGTCAGCGGCACCACGGGCGCTGCACCCGTGTGGGCGGCGGTGATGCAGTTTTTGCATCAAAACGAAGCCAGCAAAGCGCCGCTTGCACCTGCAAACCTTGTAAAAGCTCAGGCGCAGTTTTCTCAAAACGGTTCTTCAGCCTTGGAAGCTGCGCGGCCAGAGTGGTTTTTAGCGGGTACTGAGCAGTCACAATTTGCTATTAATAAAATAGCTACTCAGGAAATAAATACGACGGCTAGCTATACAAACAATGGTCGAATTACATCTCCTACCTCGGGCACCATCATTGCACTAGACCCTGACATTCCTCCGAATCGCCAGCGGGTGAGTTTCGCGGCGGAAGGTCAGGGCGTCGCTTGGTTGATAGACGGCAAACCCTTTGCCAAAGGCAACTCTGCCAAGTGGCTACCTTGGCCGGGTCGCCATGTGGTGCAGCTGATCGATGCCAAAGGTGTGAAGTTGGACGAAATCAAGCTTGAAGTGCGCGGGGCGGGCGTAAAAACCGCACAGCCTGCTAAGCTTTCTAAGCTGTAAAACCTATCGTTTGGGCGCTAAACTGGTATCATTTCACTGGTCTTACCACTTGAACTGTATATGCCCCTGCTACCGCCTGCGTCCCGTTTAGCCGACACTGTTGCCAGTGAGCTTGAAGCTCGCATTCTCGACGGTTCTTTGAAACCTGGCGATCTTTTGCCCTCAGAGCGCGAGCTAGCGGTTGAACTTGGTGTCTCTAGACCACCGATTCGCGAAGCGATTCAAAAGCTCGCTTCCAAGGGCTTGCTGACCA
>JBEEJM010000163.1:0-6192 GCA_041169205.1 Pseudomonadota bacterium
CCGGCCATCACCTACACCGCCGCTGATGGCTCGACCAAAGAGATTCCTGAGGGCATCATGGACGCCGTGGTCACCACCACCATCGCCATGCACGACCTGGCCCGCACCAAGAAAGACGCCATCCGCAATTCGCGCAAGGGCTCGGTCTACATCGTCAAGCCCAAGATGCACGGCCCTGCGGAAGTCGGCTTTGCCGCCGAACTGTTCAGCCGCGTCGAGAAAATGTTGGGCCTCAAAGACAGCACCGTCAAGCTCGGCATCATGGACGAAGAGCGCCGCACGTCGGTCAATCTGAAAGCCTGTATTGCCGCTGCCAGCAGCCGCGTGGCCTTCATCAACACCGGCTTCCTGGACCGCACCGGTGACGAGATGCACACCGCCATGCAGGCCGGCCCCATGATCCGCAAGGCGGACATGAAGAGCAGCGCCTGGATTGCGGCCTACGAGAAGAACAACGTGCTGGTCGGCCTGTCCAGCGGCCTGCGCGGCAAGGCACAAATCGGCAAGGGCATGTGGGCCATGCCCGACCTGATGGCCGAGATGATGAAGCAGAAAATTGGCCACCCCAAGGCCGGTGCCAACACCGCCTGGGTGCCCAGCCCCACCGGCGCGACCCTGCACGCCCTGCACTACCACCAGGTGCTGGTGAGCGACATCCAGAAGGGTCTGGAAGCCACCAAGTACGAGAAAGTGCGCGACGACATCCTCAATGGTCTGCTGCAAATTCCTGTGACCGCCACCCCCAACTGGACTGCCACCGAAAAGCAGCAAGAGCTGGACAACAACGCGCAAGGCATTTTGGGCTACGTGGTGCGCTGGGTTGACCAAGGGGTGGGCTGCTCTAAGGTGCCCGACATCCACAACATCGGCCTGATGGAAGACCGTGCCACGCTGCGCATCAGCAGCCAGCACATGGCCAACTGGCTGCACCACGGTGTCGTCACCAAGGCGCAGATCACCGAAACGTTTGAGCGTATGGCCGCCGTGGTGGACAAACAGAACGCGGGTGACAAGCTGTACCAACCGATGGCCGGCAATTTCACCACCTCGACTGCCTACAAAGCAGCCTGCGACTTGGTGTTCAAAGGCTTGGCGCAGCCTAGTGGCTACACCGAGCCACTGCTGCACGCTTCGCGGTTGCAGGTGAAGGCGGCTTAACACCCCGTTCGCCTGCGCGAGTTGCTATAAATTCAATAGCTTTTCGCGCATATTCCACGGGGGCCAGAGGCCAATATGATCAAAAACTTAAGCGCCAACCCAGCCCTGTGTCCGCTCTGCGGCCAGGGCAACCAGTGCGCCATGGAAATTGAAAAAGCCACCGGCGAAAAGCAGCCACCGTGCTGGTGCACCGAGGTGAAGTTCGACGCGGACTTGCTGGCGCGCATTCCGCCTGAATCGCGCAACCAGGCCTGCATCTGCCTGGCCTGCGCCCGGCCGGTGGTTCAGCCCTAGGTTTCAGCGCCGGGCCGCCCCAAGCTGAAACACGCCCCCTTTGGGGGGCAGCGACCCGCGTAGCAGCGGAGCGTGGGGGTTAATCCTTGGCGCGCTCGCTGGAGCGGGCAAAGGTCCAGGTCAACCCCAGCCCCGCCGCTGTGCCTGACGATTGCAGGAACAAAGGGCTTGCGCGGTTGGCAGCACCGGCATAGCTCTCGTAGCGCACAAAGGCAAACACGCGCACGTCGGGCGTGACAGACTTGGCCGTGCTCACCGACACACGGGTGGCCAGCAGGCCCGCCTGGGCGTCAAACGCGGGGCGTGCGGGTGTGGCAAAAGCGGTAGGTACGCCGTACAAATACTGTTGCAATCGACTATCGCCCAATACCAGGCTGACCCCGGTCGCCAGGCGCCAGCCGTCGACAAAGTCGCGCACTTCGTAGGTCACTTCGGGCTCCAAGGCAATGCCCTGGCTGCGGATGCCGTGGTTAACCTCCAGCACCGTACGCAGCGGCAGGTCTAGCCGAATTCGGCGACCAGGCCCCAGGTGGGTCAGCGTGGTGCGCAGGCGCGGGCCAAACTCAACCAGGGTGCCCAGGTCGTCCATGCCGCTACGGGCCTGCACGTCGGCAGAGCTGGCGGGGAGGGATGCCGAAAACCCGACATCCAACTCAAAGTCTTCCGAGTGCATGACCCGCGCGCCTACGTTGGATCGGTCTATGCGCAACACGTCGCCCCGGTAAACAACATAGGGCAGCGCCAAGACACGGCCCGTGCGGTCACTCGATGCGGGATAGGCGGGGGTGCTGACCGCGCCCACAAATGCCCCGGCTTCCCACAGGGGGAGTGGTGTGCTTTGGGCAATGGCCGTACTGGTAATGGCTGCCAGTGCGGCAGCGAGCATGCGTGACAACAAAATAAAGGCGACCTTCAAAGCTTTTTGTGCAACGCCGCCAGATTCATCAAGGCCGACACCACCTCTGGCTTGAAACCCACGCGTTTGTGGCCGTCGTGGTCACCATTGAGAACCAGCTTCTGGATGTATTCCAGGCAGTCGCGGTGGCCCCAAAATTTCTCGAGTGCCAGGGCGATGCGCACGTGGTGCTTGGCAATTACTTCCATTTCGCTGTCGATGCGCGCCTGCAGGGGACGCTCATGCAAAGGCGTGGGCCGCGTAGCCAAGTCTTCCTCCTCCCAGCTAAGCGAGGGAAAGCCGGTTTCCGGAAAATAGGGGGGAACTTTGGGGTCCTGCAATGCGAAATCCATGGAATACGATTTAGCCTGAATATAGCCTTAGTAGCGCTAACTGGCCAATACTGTAGAAACCAAGTGGCATGTCTACCCGAAGCACAACACGGTAGGATGCTGCCATGTCCTCACTCCCCCCTTTCATTGCCCCGCTCAAGTTCACCGACCCGGCCGCCGCCCTGGCCCAGGTCATGCGCATTTACGATGCCAGCATTGCGCATTTGCGCCAGGCCATGGCGCAGTTTGTGGCAGGCGACAACAGCACCGGCCATGTACGCGCCTGCTACCCCTTGGTACGCATCCACACCGAGACGGTGTCGCGCAGCGCGCCGCCCGATGTGGCACGTTTAAGCTACGGTTTTGTGGCCGGGCCCGGGCGGTTCGAGACCACCCTCACCCGCCCCGACCTGTACCGCGACTATTACTTGGAGCAGTTCAGCCTGCTGCTGCAAAACCACCACGTCGAGCTGGAAATTGGCACCAGCACGCAGCCCATCCCCGTGCACTTTTCGTTTGCCGAGCATGACCACGTCGAAGGCAATATGAACGCCGTCCGCCGCATGCTGATGCGTGACGTGTTTGACCTGCCCGATCTGGCCGCCATGGACGATGGCATTGCCAACGGCACTTTTGAGCCCAAGGCCGGTGAGGCGCTGCCGCTGTCGCTGTTCACCGCGCCGCGTGTGGACTACTCGCTGCACCGCCTGCGCCACTACACCGGTACCGGGCCCGAGCACTTTCAGAACTTCGTGCTGTTCACCAACTACCAGTTCTACATCGACGAATTTATCGCGCTGGGCCGCGCCGCCATGGCGGACCCTGCTAGCGAATACATCGCATTCATCGAGCCCGGCAATGTGGTCACACGCCGCACCGGTTTGTCTGCCCAGCCCGCCGACGCGCTGGGCATGTCCCCGCCCCGCTTGCCACAGATGCCCGGCTACCACCTGGTGCGGGCAGACCGCACCGGCATCACCATGGTGAACATTGGTGTGGGCCCGGCGAATGCCAAAAACATCACCGACCACATTGCCGTGCTGCGCCCGCACGCCTGGATCATGCTGGGCCACTGCGCGGGCTTGCGCAACACCCAGCAGCTGGGCGACTACGTGCTGGCCCACGGCTATGTGCGCGAAGACCATGTGCTGGACGAAGAGCTGCCGCTGTGGGTGCCGATTCCTGCATTGGCAGAAATCCAGGTGGCACTGGAGCAAGCCGTGGCCGACATCACGCAAATCAGTGGCGCGGCGCTCAAAAGCATCATGCGCACCGGCACCGTGGCCAGCACCGACAACCGCAATTGGGAGCTGCTGCCCAACAACCAACCGCAGCGCCGCTTCAGCCAGAGCCGTGCGGTGGCACTGGACATGGAAAGTGCCACCATTGCCGCCAACGGTTTCCGCTTTCGGGTGCCCTACGGCACGCTCTTGTGCGTGAGCGATAAACCGCTGCACGGCGAGATCAAGCTACCGGGTATGGCCAACCACTTCTACCGTGAGCGCGTAGACCAGCATTTGCGCATTGGCATGCGTGCGGTAGAGTTGCTGCGGGCCCAGGGGGTAGACCAACTGCACAGCCGCAAGTTGCGCAGTTTTGCGGAAGTCGCGTTTCAATAAAAAGGTTTCATGTCGTTGGACTTCAACACCCTGCTGGTTGTCAATGCAGTCAATCTGTTTTTGATGTCCGTCACGTTGGTGGCCATCATGGGCCGCCAGATCAGCACTGCGGCGGCCAACGCGCGGGCATCACTCATCGTTCAGGCCGTCGGCTGGCTCAGCTTTGGTGTGACTGGCCTGCTAGGCGCAAAGTGGCAGTCGGTTTTCCCGGCCTCGCTGGTCTCGGCGTACCAGTCCCTGGGCCTGTGGCTGCTGCCTTCGTTTTCTGTGGCCTGTACCAGTGCCAGCATCTGGCTAATGTTTAGGGCCTTGCAGGGCTGGCTGGGGCCGCGCCCGGGCAATGGGCTGATGTATGCCATCGCCATCCTCGGCCCGGTCGGCTATGCGCTCAGTTTTGACCACTACGCCGTGCGCGTGGGGTGGGCCAACGGCATGCTGGCACTGCAGCTGCTCATGCTGTGCCTGGCCACACTGCGCCCCAAGCTAGACGCGGGGGGTGCCTGGCGCTGGGTGATTTTTGCGTGCACGCTGATGATGGCGGGTTTTACGGCCGCGCGCAGCATTTTGGGCGCGTTTTATACCGCGTCCTATCCCGCCTTTGGTACGCCGCACCCGATCAATATTTGGGCCCTCGTGGCCACCAATGTATCCATGGTGCTCATGAATTTGGCGGTGCTGGTCGCGTGGCGCCAAGAGGCCGAGCTGCAATTGCGCAACCAGGCCTTTACCGACGCGCTGACCGGTCTGTGCAACCGCCACTGCTGGGAGCAGCGGGCCCCCGTCATGCTGGACCAGGCGCGCCGCCATGGCAACCCGCTGGCGCTGCTGATGGTCGACCTAGACCATTTCAAGCACATCAATGACACCCTGGGCCACGACGCGGGTGACCGCGTGCTGCGCACCCTAGGCGCGGTGCTGTCCACCACCTGCCGCAGCAGCGATATGGCCGCCCGTGTGGGCGGCGAAGAGTTTGTCGTGCTGCTGCCGCAAACGTCGGAAGACGCCGCGCGGCTGTTTGAAATCCGCCTACGCGCCGCGCTCGATTTGGCCAACCAAGCGCAGGAAGAAACGGTCGTCAATTTCAGCTCCGGCCTGGCCATGCTGCAACCCGGTGACCGGGACGTCGATGCACTGCAGGCACGCGCAGACAAGGCGCTGTACCAGGCCAAAGCCAACGGGCGTGGCCGCATGTGCGTCGCCACTTAAGAAAACACTGCCATGACAAACACGCTCTTTCGGGTCCGCAACCTGCGCAAACGCTACGGCGATGCCGAGGTGGTGCGCGACCTGTCTTTTGACATTGCACCCGGTGAATGCCTGGGCGTGATCGGCCCCAACGGTGCGGGCAAGACCACCACCATCCGCATGTGCCTGGGGCTGACACAACCCGATGGCGGCACGATTGAGGCTTTGGGCATGCACATGCCCCAAGACGCACTGGCGATCAAAGCGCGCCTGGGCGTGGTGAGCCAGATGGACACGCTGGACCCTGATTTTTCCTGCGCTGAAAACCTGCTGGTCTACGGCCGCTACTTTGGCATGAAAGACGCCGACATCCGCGCCCGCATTCCGCAACTGCTGGAGTTTGCGTCGCTCACCAGCAAGGCGAATGCAAAACCCGGCGAACTCTCGGGCGGTATGAAGCGCCGCCTGTCACTGGCCCGTGCGCTGGTGAACGATCCGCAATTGCTGCTGCTCGATGAGCCCACCACAGGCCTGGACCCGCAGGCACGCCATCTGATGTGGGAGCGCTTGCAACTGCTGTTGCAGCAGGGCAAGTCGATCTTGCTGACCACGCACTTTATGGACGAGGCCGAGCGCCTGTGCTCTCGTCTGCTGGTGCTGGACCACGGCAAAAAGATTGCCGAAGGTGCGCCGCGCGACCTGATCGCCC
>JBEEJM010000164.1:0-4066 GCA_041169205.1 Pseudomonadota bacterium
AGTGAGACGCCGTTGGTGGGCAACGCTATTGCAACGGCGGTGTCGAAGTAAGCACTTCTTCCATCACGGTGAGGCCTTCCGCTACTCGCAACGCGCCCGCCAAACGCAGGGGTCGCATGCCATCGGCAATAGCCTGTCGCCGCAAGGCGTCAATGCCCGGACCCGCGGTGACCTTGGCCTTGAATCCCTCTGACACCACCAGCAATTCGTACAAGCCCATGCGTCCCAAAAAGCCGGTCATGCGGCAGTCTACACAGCCTACCGACTTGTAGGGTTTGTAGCCGCCATTGATTTGCCAGGGTTTCACCATTTCGCCCAAAGTCTCGCGGGTAGACACCTCGTCGCGCACGCGACATTGCATGCACAGTGTGCGCACTAGGCGCTGCGCCAGCACCCCCAATAACGTAGCGTTGATCAGATAGGGCGGAATGCCCAGCTCCATCAAACGGGTCACCGCAGAGGGCGCATCGTTGGTGTGCAGGGTCGAGAAAACCAGATGCCCGGTGAGCGCCGCCTGCACTGCCATCTCGGCAGTCTCCAGATCGCGAATTTCGCCGACCATGATGATGTCCGGGTCCTGGCGCATCAGGGCGCGCAGGCCTTGCGGGAAACCAAAATCGAGTTGTGGCTGCACTTGCGTCTGGTTGAAGGCGGGTTCGATCATTTCGATCGGGTCTTCCACGGTACTCACGTTCACTTCTTCCGTGGCCACCCGTTTCAAGGTGGAATACAGCGTGGTGGTTTTGCCAGAACCCGTGGGGCCGGTGACCAAAATGATGCCGTGCGGCCGCTTGACCAGCTCTTCCCAGCGCTGCGCGTCGTGGCTGCTAAAGCCCAATGCGTCCAGATCTTTCACCGCGTTGTCGGGGTCAAAAATACGCATCACCATCTTCTCGCCAAACGCAGTGGGCAAGGTAGAAATACGCATCTCGATTTCGTCGCCACGCGGGTTGCGTGTCTTGATGCGCCCGTCCTGCGGGCGGCGCTTTTCGATCACGTCCATACGCCCCAGAAGCTTGATACGTGCCGTCATGGCGTTGAGCACGCCCATCGGCATCTGGTACACCGGGTGCAACACGCCATCGATGCGAAAACGAATCACGCCCTGCTCACGCCGTGGCTCCAGATGGATGTCGCTGGCGCGCTGGTCGAAGGCGTATTGCCACAACCAGTCCACCACCTGCACCACGCCCTGGTCGTTGGCGTCAAGCTGTTTGTTGGCGCGGCCCAGTTCCACCAGTTGCTCGAAACTGGCGCCGTTGTTGGTGCCCGATTTGGCGGCAGCCCGCACCGATTTGGCCAGGGCATAAAACTCGGCGGTGTAGCGGTGAATCTCTTGCGGGCTGGCCACCACACGGCGCACTTTGCGGCGCGACTGGCGCTCTACTTCTTCCAGCCAATCCAATACAAAAGGCTCTGACGTGGCGACGGTCAATTCGGTCGGTGTGACCACCACCGGCAGGATACGGTGGCGCTCGGCATACGCGGCACCCACGGCATCGGCCACCTTGCCCACGTCCACCTTGAGCGGGTCGATGCGCAAATACTCCAGCCCCACATGGGCGGCCAGCCACTGGGTGAGCGTCTCCATATCCAGCGGCTTGTTGTCGGCCTTGCGGCGGATGGACACACTGGCCAGACGCACCAGCGGATGCTGCACGCTTTCGGCCTGCGAGCAGCGCGCAATCGTGCGCTGTGCCTCGTCGGCGGAAACGATGCCATCGGCCTGCAGCCACTCCACCAGCTTGCGCCAGTCCAAAGGGCCCGCGTGGATGCTTTTGGAGTTCGCGTTGTGGTTGTGTGCTTTGTTCATGCGTTCACCGGTTTGAAGACGCGCACCCACTTGTCTGCGGGCAAGCCCCACTGGGCCTTGATGGTGTCTGCGCGCTCCGTCAGCACCGACCGCTTGGGCCGCGACGGTGTGCGCTGCGCCAGCACCACGGTGTTGCCTTCGCGGGTGGATTTGAACGCCCACATGGCATCCATGCCAAACACGGCGGCCATTTTGTCCAGACTCTTCTGGTAGCTCGATACGCGGCCAAACAGGTTGACCGTCATGCAGCCTTCCTCCGTCAGTGTGGCGCGACAGTCCGCATAAAAATCTTCACTGTCCAGCACCGGGGCTGCGGCTTCTTCGTCATACAAATCGACCTGCAGGGCATCCACCGTGCCCAGCCATTGGGGTTCTTGAATCACCAGCGCCGCATCGCCCAACACCACTTGCATACGCGTGTTGTCGACCGGCAGCTTGAACCAGCCCCGGCACGCATGCAACACCATGGGGTTGAGTTCGATGGCCGTGGTTTTCATGCGCAGCTCTTTGTGGCAAAACTTGGTCAGCGACGCCGCGCCCAGACCCAGCTGCAAGGCCTGGCGCTGCGCCACACTGGCGGGCTCCACCAACAAGAGCCAGGCCATCATGCGCTGGATGTACTCATGCACCAGCTCAGTAGGCGCATCCATGCGCATAGAACCTTGTATCCATTGGCTACCCAGGTGCAGGTGGCGGATGGGGCCCTCTTCGGAAAAATTGACTTCGGGGAGTGGGAGGGGTGCTTTTCGTGCCATGGGGATTTATACCAGCAGTCCAGCCAGCTTCGGCAAGGCCACACAGGCATTGCGCGTGGTGGCATCAGCCAATGCTTGCAGCGGCAGGCCACGCAACTCGGCCACTACGGCCGCAATACGCGGCAATTCGCCCGGTGTATTGCGGCCTTGCGGCACGCCCGCTTCCCGCTGCGCAGCGGTGGCATAGAGCCAGTGGGGGGCGATATCGGGCGCATCGGTTTCCATCACCAAAGCGTCTAGCGGCAAAGAAGTCGCCAGACGGCGCAGTTGCAAGGCCCGCTCAAAGGTCACGGCCCCGCCAAACCCCAGCTTGAAGCCCAGGGCCACAAAGGCCTGCGCCTGTACCTCGCTGCCATTGAAGGCATGGGCGATACCGGTCCAGCCCCCACCGGGCGCAGACGCGGGTGCTACTTCACGCAGGTGCTTGAGCAAACGGTCCGCCGAGCGGCGCACATGCAACACCACGGGCAGTCCGTGTTTGCGCGCCAGCTTGAGCTGCGCTCGGTAAAAATGCTCCTGCTTTTCACGCAGCGGGCTTTGGGTGAGCTCGGGCACAAAGAAGTCCAGCCCAATCTCGCCCACGGCCACCAGACGCGGATCTTCTCGGTACAAGGTTAACTGGGCGTCCAGCGTCGCCAAGTCCTGCTCAGTGGCTTTGTCCACATACAGCGGGTGAATGCCCAAGCAATAGCTGTCGCCACCCGCGTGAGCCAGGGTACGCACGGCATCAAAGTTGCCGACTTCGACTGCGGGAATAACGCAATGCGCTACACCTTTGATAGCAGCCTGCGCACGTATTTCGGGGGCTAGAGGCCGATTTGTCTCTGAAAGCTCGAACGCATCGAGGTGGCAATGGGTGTCGATCCACCGCATGGCCGTTGCCTAATGTTCTGGTTGCAAGCGGCCCTGCACCAGATGCAACTGCCGGTCACATCGGGCGGCCAAGCCCTGGTCATGGGTGACCAGCACAAACGCCGTACCCTGCTCCTGTGCCAGTTGCAGCATGAGCGCAAACACGCCGTCGGCGGTGGCACGGTCCAGGTTGCCGGTGGGTTCGTCGGCCAGCACACAGTCGGGATTGGTGACCAGCGCCCGGGCGATGGCCACACGCTGGCGTTCACCGCCCGAAAGCTCGGCCGGGCGATGGTGGGCCCGACCTTCCAGCCCCACGGCTGCTAGCATTTTCATAGCTGCCTGCGCACATTCTGCGGGGGCTACACGCCGAATCGTCAATGGCATAGCCACATTGTCCAAGGCGCTGAACTCAGGTAACAGGTGGTGAAACTGGTAGACAAAACCCAGGTGCCGGTTGCGCAAACGCCCCTGCTCTGCCGCACTCAAACCTGCCAGTGCCTGTCCGTGCAGGGTTACCGTGCCGCTCGTGGGCGCGTCCAGGCCACCCAGCAAATGCAACAGCGTGCTCTTGCCTGAACCAGACGCGCCAACGATGGCCAGGGTCTCGCCCTGGCGCACGTCCAAATCGACGCCTTGCAGCACG
>JBEEJM010000165.1:0-10158 GCA_041169205.1 Pseudomonadota bacterium
ACGGGCGCACCCAAGGCCGCCGCGCCCACGCCGCGTCTGGGCTTTTAGGCGCTGACGATGGCACTGATTCAGGCCCGTGGCATTTCCAAGTCTTACGCCATGGGTGAGCAGACGGTGCACGCGCTGCGCGGCGTGTCACTGGACATTGAAGACGGCGATTTTGTCGCCATCATGGGTGCGTCGGGCTCGGGCAAGTCGACGCTGATGAATATTCTGGGTTGTCTGGACCAGCCTTCTGAGGGCGAATATTGGCTGGCCGGTGAAGAGGTCGAGAAGATGACGCAAGACCAGTTGGCGTCTATCCGCAACCGGCGCATTGGCTTCGTGTTTCAGCAGTTCAACCTGCTGCCCCGCACCAGCGCGCTGGAAAATGTGGAGTTGCCTATGGTCTACGCAGGGGTGAAGGCGGCAGACCGCCGCGCATTGGCCATCAAGGCCTTGCACCGTGTGGGCCTGGCCGAACGCGGCGACCATACGCCCTCGGAATTGTCAGGTGGGCAGCAGCAGCGGGTCGCCATTGCTCGGGCACTGGTTAACAGCCCGCAACTCATTCTGGCCGACGAACCCACCGGCGCGCTGGACACCAAAACCAGTGAAGACATCATGCAATTGCTGACCACGCTCAATGCGCAAGGCATGACGGTAGTGATCGTCACCCACGAGAGCGACATTGCCGCCTGGGCACGGCGCAAGCTGGTGTTTCGCGATGGGCAGATTGTGGAAGATGTGCGCCAGCAAGGGGGAGTTCCCGCATGAATCTGGTCACCGCTTTGCGCAGCGCCTTGCAAGCCTTGGCCGCCAACACCCTGCGCTCGATGTTGACCATGCTGGGCATCATCATTGGCGTAGCGGCCGTCATCACCATGGTGGCGGTGGGCAACGGTGCCACCCAGCGCGTGCAGGAGCAAATGAAGGGCCTGGGCTCCAACATCATGCTGGTGCTGCCCGGTGGCATTTCGCAAGCCGGGGTGCGACTGGGTGCGCAAACGCGCCAGCGCCTGACCGAAGAAGACGCACAGGCCATTGCCATCGACATTCCGCAGGTGCAGGTGGTGGCACCCACGTCGCGCACCAGTGGCCAGCTGGTGTTTGGCAATACCAACTGGGGCACCAGCATCATTGGCGTGACCAACGACTACCTGGAAGCCCGCGACTGGCCCCTGGCCAGCGGCCGCCTGTTTGATGCAGCTGAGATGGCCGGCTCGGCCAAGGTGGCGTGGATTGGGGCCACGGTGGCACGTGAGCTGTTTGGTGATGTGGACCCGGTGGACCAGATCATCCGCGTGCGCAACATCCCGATGACGGTGGTAGGTGTGCTGGCACCCAAAGGCCAAAACTCGATGGGCCAGGACCAGGACGACGCCATCATGATTCCATTGACCACGCTGCGCAACCGCATCTGGGGCGGTGACGCCACCAGCCGCCTCAAACGTGTGGGGGCGATCTCGGTCAAGGTGCGCGATGGCGAAGACATGAAGGGTGTGGAAGACAGCATCAAAGACCTGCTGCGCCAGCGTTTCAAGGTGGCACCTGGCGGCGAAGACCCGTTTCAGGTGCGCAACCTCACCGAGATATTGCAGGCGCAAGAGGAGTCCAGCCGCATCATGACGCTGCTGCTGGCAGCGGTGGCGGGCATCAGTTTGCTGATTGGCGGCATTGGCATCATGAACATCATGCTGGTGAGCGTGACCGAGCGCACCCGTGAGATCGGCCTGCGCATGGCCGTAGGCGCGCGGGGCCGCGACATCTTGGCGCAGTTTTTGATTGAAGCAGTCACGCTCAGCGTGATTGGCGGTGCCATCGGCGTGGCGCTGGGCGCAGGCTCCACCTGGGCGGTGGGCGAGTTTGCGGGTTGGAAGGTCAGCCTCAGTGTGTGGGCCGTGCTGTTGGCGGTCGGGTTCTCTGGCGTGGTGGGCATTTTCTTTGGTTACTACCCTGCCAGCCGGGCCTCGAAGTTGCTGCCCATCCAGGCCTTGCGTTACGAATAATTGCTATGAATAAGTGAGCTGCTTACGCAAGCAGCATGGGGGCTACAGGCCTATTCTGCTTTGTGAACACAGTTGCGACCAAGCGATTTGGCTTCGTACATCGCGGTGTCGGCGCGGCGAATGAGGTACTGGTGGTCGGGGTGGCCGTCATGCATTGCCATGCCGATGCTGACCGTGGACCTTAGCGTGCGACCTTGGCCAATCATGAAGTCGTTTTCTTCGAATTGCTGTCGAATCGTTTGTGCAATGCGCCATGCCACTTCAGCAGACACCTCGACCAACATAATCAGCACCTCTTCACCGCCGTAGCGAAACACGAAGTCACCGTTGCGGACCGCGTTGAGGATGATGGTGGCGGCCTGCTGCAAGACCATATCGCCGGCCTCGTGCCCGTGCTCGTCGTTGACCCGTTTGAAATGGTCGATGTCCAGCAGCAGCACGGCAAAGGTCTGGCCCTGGGTCTGGGCCATTTGAATTTCGCGGTTGATGACCGACGGCAGAAAGCGGCGGTTGAGCAGGCGGGTCAGGGTGTCGCGGCCGTTCTCGACCTCCAGGTGGCGCTCAAACAGGGTGGCGAGCTGGAACTTGATGCCCTCGATGGCCGCTTGCAACTCGGCAAGCAGTTCGGTGCTTCGGGCGTCTTGTGGCGGCAGTGCCTGCAGCTGCGGTAGCAGCGTGGTGTCGATGCCCGACATGGCGTCCTGAATCAGTCGAATCTCGGGCGCACCTTCAAATACCACGGCAGCCTTGTGGGTGAACCACAGACCAAACTCTGCGGTGCAAAGGCGTGGCAGCCGGACCGGGCGCAAGGGCCGGTGCAGGGTAAACAGAGCCTCCTGGCTCCATTCCAGCAGGGCGTAGCGCTGGCGCTCACGCTCTACGGACATGTTTTGCCCCATGGAGAACAGGCGATAGGCCTCGTCGCTGCGAACTTCACGTTCGGTGTTGCGCAGGTAGGCCGAGCTCATTAATTCGAGAGCGATGTCCATCATCTCTCCCACAAAGCCCATGGCCTCCAGCTGCATTTCTGCCGTGGTGCAGTAGCTGACCAGGCGTTGGAGCAGCCGTTGCTTGAGCAGCCGTGCACCCCGTGTCACCAGGTGCATGGGCAGCTGAATACGGGCATGCACACCTCCCACATGGCGTTGGTGCGCGGCCAGCTTGGCCATATCGGTGGGCGGGTAGGTGAACAGCTCGCGCATCCAGCCTTGCATGGAGGCATGCAGGCGGTCGTGCACGATGGTGTTGTTCAGAAACAGGCTGGCTTGTGGGTGCTGCACCATGCCGTCGTAAAAATAGTCGGCCAATTCGGGGGCATGTGCATTGACGCATTGGGCCACGGCCTGCTGGCAGGGGGCACTGGTGACGGCCTCGATATCCAACAGTTCCTCTTCGGGAGTCATCGCGTGGCGCATGGTGTTTTTCCTTGTACATAAGTATGTACTTTTATGACGCGTCTCGCCTATCGAGGCCCGGTGATAATCCACACTTTCGGAGGAAGAATTTGTGGATATTGCATTGTTAACCAAAGCCGCCATCATGGGCGTGGTGGAAGGGCTGACCGAGTTTTTGCCCATTTCGAGTACCGGGCATTTGATACTGGCCGGAGCCCTGCTGGGCTTTGATGACGACAAGGCCAAGGTCTTTGATATTGCCATTCAGACGGGGGCTATCTTTGCTGTCATTCTGGTGTACTGGCAAAAAATTCGCGACACCGTGCTGGGTTTGACCAGCAGTGCGCAAGCGCAAAAATTTGCACTCAATGTGTGCATTGGTTTTTTGCCAGCCGGGGTGTTGGGCCTGACGGTTTACAAGGTCATCAAAAACAATTTGTTTAACCCGGGTGTGGTGGCAGGCGCGTTCATTGTGGGCGGCCTCATCATCTTGTGGGTGGAAAAAAAGGCCAAGCCCGTGGCACGCATTCATTCGGTGGACGATATGACTTGGCTGGATGCGTTGAAGGTGGGCCTGGTCCAGTGTCTGGGCATGATTCCGGGAACCAGCCGCAGCGGCGCCACCATCATTGGCGGCATGCTGCTGGGTCTGTCGCGCAAGGTGGCTGCCGAGTTTTCTTTTTTCCTGGCCATTCCCACGCTGATTGGCGCGGGTGTTTACAGCCTGTACAAAGAGCGTGCACTGCTGAGCCTGGCGGACGTGCCGATGTTTGCCGTGGGTTTCGGGGTGTCGTTTGTCAGCGCCTGGCTGTGCATCCGCTGGCTGCTGCGCTTTATTGCCACCCACAGCTTTACCGGTTTCGCTTACTACCGCATTGCCTTCGGTGCGGTGGTGCTGCTGACCGCGTGGACTAACGTGGTGCAGTGGGCGGCGTAAAGCCGGCAAAGCACTTCACGGCTTCATCGGCAGGCACGGGCCTGCTGAAGAGGTAGCCCTGAAATTCTTCGCACCCCAGCGTGTGCAGAAACTCCAGCTGTTCTACGGTCTCCACGCCCTCGGCAATCACCGACATGCCAAAGCTGTGGGCCATGGCCACAATGGCGCGGGTGATGGCCGCATCGCCCTTGTCCTGGGTGATGTTGCGCACAAACGTCTGGTCAATCTTGAGCGAGTCCAGCGGATAGCGCTTGAGATAGGCCAGACTGGAGTAGCCGGTGCCAAAGTCGTCCATGGCCAGCTTCACGCCCAGTGCCTTGCAGGCATGCAGCGTGCCCAGGGTGGACGCCACACTGTGCATGGCCAGACTTTCGGTCACTTCCAGCTCCAGCATGTGGGGTGGCAGGCCGGTTTCTTGCAATACGCTGCTCACGAGATCGGGCAAGTTGTTGCCCACAAACTGGCGCACCGATAGATTGACGGCCATGCGAAATTTGTCGTGGCCCAAGGCATACCACTGCGCCGCTTGCATGGCTGCTGTGCGCATCGCCCAGGCACCGATGCGGTTGATGAGGCCGCTTTCTTCTGCGATGGGGATGAACTCGGCCGGTGACACCCAACCCAGCGTGGGGTGGTTCCAGCGCAGCAGCGCTTCAAAGCCCACCACCACGCCCTCGGCTACGCAGGCCTGGGGCTGGTAAAACACCTGCAGCTCCTGCTGTTCCATGGCGCTGTGCAAGGCGTTGTGCACCAGCAGTCGGCGTGCCACTTGCTGGTTCATCGTGGTGTCAAACATGCGCACCGTGCCGGGCCCCATGGGCTTGGCGTGGTGCAGCGCGGTCTCGGCATAGAGCAGCAGGGCGTGGGCATCTTCGGCCTGCAACGGAAACAGGCTGGCACCGGCCGACGCGGTCAAAAACAACACATGACCGTCTACCTTGTAGGGCTGCGCCAAGATGGCCAGCAAGTCACCGGCGGCTTGCTCTAGCTGCGTCAGGTCGGTGCTGTCGCCCATGCAAATGGCGAACTGGTCGCTGCCCAGCCGCGCCACGCAGTCGCTGCCCAACAGGGTGTTGCGCGCATGCATGTGTTCGCCCAGTCGGCAGGCCACCTCGTAGAGCACCTTGTCGCCCACGGCAGAGCCGAGGGAGTCGTTGATCTTGGAGAACCCATCTAGCCCCAAGCAGATCAGCCCTAGGGCTTGCTGCGTTCCGTCGGTGGTCGCGGTGAGGGCTTCGACCAGGCGTAGCCCAAACAATTCGCGACCGGGCAGGGCCGTCAGCGCGTCACGCTGATGGGCTTCGCGGGCCTCTTGTTGCAGGCGCTTGGCGGCCTCGTCCAGGTTGGCCTTGCGCGCCAGGCGGGCGCGCACGGTCTCCAGCAACTCTTCGCGACGATACGGTTTGGTGAGGTAATCGTCCGCGCCCAGGTTCATGCCCATGCGCACGTCACGCCGGTCGGCCTTGGCCGTCAGCATGATGATGGGCACCGTGGAGGTGGTGGTGGTTTCGCGCAGCGCCTTGACCAGGCCATAGCCATCGAGCTGGGGCATCATCACATCGGTGAGCACCAGATCGGGCGGTGCCAGGCAGGCAAATTCGAGCGCCTGCAGGCCATCGCAGGCTGCTACGACGGTGTAGCCTTCCATTTCGAGCAGCCACTGCAGATTTTCTCGCAGTGAGGGCTCGTCTTCGGCAATCAGAATGTTCACGCGGTCAACCTTATGCCGGGGCTGTTGAAGTGGGCAGCATAACGGTAAATTGGCTGCCTTCGCCCTCCACGCTGTGCATTTCGATGCGGCCCTGGTGGCAGTCCACGGCATCTTTCACAATCGACAGCCCCAGTCCGGTACCGGCAATACTGCCCACATTGGCAGCCCGGTGAAAGGTCTGAAACAACTGGGCCTGGTCGGCCAGCGGAATACCAATGCCTTCGTCTGTCACGGTGATGACCAGCTGGTCCGGCTCGTTGCGTGCAGATAGCCGCACCGTGCCGCCCGATGGGGAGTACTTGATGGCGTTGGACAGCAGGTTGCCTACGATATTGCGAATCAGTGCTTCGTCGAGCACCAGGCTTTCGTTTTCGGGCCCCAGATCCAGTACCAGTTGCACCTGCGCAAACTGGCGCGGCATGCTGTCGCGCAGCTCATCAATCAGATCCATGCAAAACCGCGTTAAATCCATCGGTTTGGGACGAAACTGCAACTGCCCCGCATCGGCGCGGCCAATCTGCATCACATTGCCCAGCATGTGGGTCATGCGCTCGACGGCGTCATTGATGTTTTGCAGGACCTGGTGTTTGCGCGCGGCCGGCATGCGCACTTCGTAGTGCATGAGCAGCTCGACCGAACCGTGGATCGACGCCAACGGCGTGCGGAACTCGTGCGACGTCATGGCAATGAAGCGCGTTTTCATATCGTTCAGCTCGGTTTGCTGGTTGACCGCTTTCTTTTGCGCCATTTCAGCTTCTAGCCGGGCGGTGGCGTCCATGACGAAGAGCAACGTCGCATCGCGGTTGTCCCACTCGATGATCACCGCCGAGAGTTCCAATTGGCGCACTTCTCCGGCTTGTGTGATGACGCGAAAGGTGTAGAAGGGCTCCACCGGCTCACCCTGCAGCCGTCGCTGGTGGCGCCGCACCACAATGTCGATGTCGTCTGGGTGAATACAGGCCATGAACGGCGTGGACAACAAAAACTCGCGCGAATGCCCGACGATGTTCACCATGCTGGGGTTGACAAACACCATGCGCCCATCGACCACCACGACCACGCCCACACCAATGTTGTCGATCACCGAGCGGTAGCGCACCTCCGACTGGCGCAGTGCCTCAATCGCCTGGTAGCGTTCAATCGCGCTGCTGACATGGTTGGCCACAAAACCCAGCATGTCCGCATGGGCCGCCGTGTAGCTCACACCCAGTTCGTAGCTCTGCACCACCAGCACACCGCTGACGCGGCCATGCATCAAAAGCGGTACGCCGAGCCAGCTGGTGAAAGACAGATCGCCGGAGGCTTCGGTGATATCACCGGTGGTTTGCAGTAGTTTGAAACGTTCTGCGTCAATCAGTTGCGGCTCTTCGGTGCGCAATACAAACTCCGTCAGGCCACGTCGGTGTGGCACGTCGTCTAGCTGCAGCCCGCTGCCATCTTTTTCGTCTACGTAATAAGGAAAGCTGACGGTGTTGTGCTGGTGGTTGCAAATGGCAACGTAGAAGTTTTTGGACGGCAGAAGCGCGCCCAGCAGTGCATGAATTTCATGCAAAAAATCGTAAAACGACAGCCCTGCTGTGGCGCGTTCGGCAATGCGGTAAAAAACCTGGTGCACCGCCTCGCTTTTGCGCACCTTCAGTGCGTCGTATTCGGCTCGCAATGCTTCGTGCTGCAGTTCCAGCTGGGTCAAACGGTCTTGCAGGGGTTGCGACATAAGCACTCAGTGTGACATGTTGCGCAGCGCCGCTTCGATGGCTGCTGCGGTGGCCAAAGGCTTTTCCATGGGGAAAAGGTGGCTGCCGTCGAGCATCATGGTGCGCCCCTTGGTGACCTGTTCGGTCATGCCCATGCCGACCTGTTTCATCTCTGCGGAATCGCTGCCACCAATAAACGTTACCGGGCATTTGACGGGGTGCCGCGCGAGCAGACGGTCCAGGTTGTCGGGCAGTGTGTTGTAGAGCTGTGTCTCGATATCACGGTCGAACGCCAGCACCCGCTTGCCGTCATGCTCCACCGTGCCGTAGGTCACATAGTCCAGCAGCATCTGCGCATCCCACTTGGCAAACGCGCGCTTGTGGCGAAAGTGCGCAAAGGCGGCCTCCACGCTGGGCCAGCTGTTGCGTCGCCGGCGGCTCACCGCGCCGGGCGAGATCGAGCCCACCAGCTGCGTGGTTTTGGCCAGGCCCAGTGCCTTGGAGCGCCAGCCACCCAAAATAGGCGAATCGATCAGCACGACGCCTTTGACCAATTCCGGTTGGCGGGCGGCTGCCATCAGGCTCAAGAATCCACCCAGTGAATGGCCCACCAGCCAGACCGGTTCACCGGCCTTCTCCACCAGGGGCTTGGCAAAGTCCAGCAACTGCTGCACCACATGGGGCCAGTTGTCTGACACTGGGTACTGTGGGTCGTGGCCAAACTTCTCTACCGCTTTGACGGTGTAGCCACGCTTACGCAAGTTCTCAAACAGCACCTTGTACGTGCTGGCCGGAAAGCTGTTGGCGTGGGAAAAGATGATCAAATCAGCTTCTCTTCAGGAGTGGCAATTTTCTTCAAGGGCAGGCTGCGCGTCGAGGGCACCATGAGGGGCACATTGGTGCTGCCACCGTCCCACATCGGGTCTTCAATGCTGTCGAACACTTCGCGCAGTTTCTTGCCCCAGTTGTTGTGCATCATCTGGAAGTAGGGGTTGTTTTCGTCAATGCACACCACCTTGTTGGTGTGGAACGTGTTGGCTTCGTAGACCACCATGTCCAGCGGCAGGCCCACCGACAGGTTGGATTTGAGTGTGGAGTCCATCGACACTAGCGCGCACTTGGCCGCTTCGTCCAGTGGTGTGGTGGGCGTGATGACGCGGTCCAGCACCGGTTTGCCGTATTTGGATTCGCCCACTTGAAAGTAGGGCGTTTCGGGCGTGGCTTCAATAAAGTTACCGGCCGAGTACACCTGAAACAGGCGCATGCCTTCGCCCTGTATCTGGCCGCCAAAAATCAGCGACACATTGAAGTCAACGCCCGCATTTTTGAGGGCCTGGCCGTCGCGCTCTTGCACCCGGCGGATGGCCGAGCCCAGCACGCGCGCGGCATCAAACATGCTCTTAGCGTTCCAGATGGTGATGCCTTCATCGTCTTCGTTGTCTTTGAGCCGTTCGATCTGCAAAATTTCACGGATCGATTGCGAGATGCTCAGATTGCCCGCCGACAGCAGCACCATAAAGCGGTCGTCCGGCTTCTCGTAGACGATCATCTTGCGGAAGGTGCTGATCTGGTCGAGCCCGGCGTTGGTGCGGGAGTCAGAGAGAAACACCAATCCGGCGTTGAGTTTGATGGCGACGCAATAGGTCATTTTTCTGGTGGTGGCTGGGTAAACCCCAAGTGTATCGGGCCGAACGCCCGTTTCTCCCATTCTTCTGTAACCCCCACTCCCCCCAACCCCCTCGCCCCGCCGGGCGTGGGGGAGCTAAGGCGGACAGCCGATTTGGTGGCTTCGCGCCGAATACGGAATTCGGTGGACAGGTTGCGGTACGGGAGGGTGCGCACGGGTTGGGGAACCTGCTGTTCTAGCAACCAGCACCACGTTGGTGCGGAACTGGCGGGCGCTTCGCGGCCCGCTGTGCCAGAGCCAAAGCTGCTGCGTAGCAACTACGACAGTCACCCAGCCAACGTTGGCACACAGTAGCGCACCGCACCCCCACTTGATTAATGCCGTATTCGGCGAGCAGCCACCAAATCGGCTGTTAAAGCTCCCCCTCGCCCGGCGGGGCGAGGGGGTTGGGGGGAGTGGGGGCAAACCCCCTCTCGGAGAGAAAAATTACTTCCCCACCAACGCTTTCAACTGGTACAGCGCCTCCAACGCCTCCCGTGGACTCATTTCATCAGGCTTTAGCGCCGCAAGCGCCGTATCTATTGCGCTAGCAGTTACGTTTTCGATAGCAGGCGGCACGGCAAACAAGTCGACTTGCGCTTGCGAATCGGCTGCGTGGGTTTCGAGCGCTTCCAGTGTGTGGCGGGCCTGGTTCAACACCGCAGCGGGCATGCCCGCCAAACGGGCCACCTGAATACCGTAGCTGCGGCTGGCGGGCCCGGGCTCGATGGCGTGCAGGAACACAATGTCGCGCCCGGCCTCGGCCGC
>JBEEJM010000166.1:0-24754 GCA_041169205.1 Pseudomonadota bacterium
TTTCCGCGTTGTCGGACGTCGTGCCCTTGTTGACCCGTGTGTACCCCAATGGCAGCGCTGATGTGAACCAGTTTCAGGCCGCAGGTGGCCCGGGTTATGTCATCCGTGAGTTGCTGGATGCAGGTTTTATGCACGCCGATGTGATGACGGTGCGTGCGGGTGGCTTGCGTGAGTTCACTGCCATTCCCTCGGCCAACGCCGATGGCAGTTTGCAGTGGAGTGACGCGGGTGCGAGCAAAGACGAGTCTGTGGTGCGTCCGGCATCTGCGCCGTTCAGCGCCAGCGGTGGTTTGAAATTGTTGCAAGGCAACTTGGGCCGCAGCGTGATCAAGGTGTCCGCAGTGCCCGAAGACCGCCATGTGATTGAAGCCCCTTGCCGGGTGTTTGATTCGCAGGAAGCGCTGCACCAGGCGTTTCAGGCCGAGGAGCTCAACCATGACGTCATCTGTGTGGTGCGCTGGCAGGGTCCGCAGGCGAATGGCATGCCCGAGCTGCACAAACTCACCCCGCCGCTGGCCGTTTTGCAAGGCAAGGGCTACCGGGTGGCTTTGGTGACGGATGGTCGTATGAGCGGTGCGTCAGGCAAGGTGCCCGCCGCTATCCACGTGTCGCCCGAAGCGGCTGCCGGTGGCCCCTTGGCCAAAGTGCGTGACGGCGATGTGATTCGCCTGGACGCCACTGCCGAAACCCTTCAAGTGTTGGTGGACGCCGATGCCTGGAATGCCCGTACACCTGACACCATGCCCGCTGCGCTGCGCGCCGCCAACGGCGTGGGCATGGGCCGCGAGCTGTTTGCCAATTTCCGCCGCAACGCCTCGACCGCCGAAGAAGGCGCTTGCAGCTGGTTCTGATTGAAAGAAAACCCAATGACAACAACAACTTTTACCGCTCTGCAAATCATGCAGGACGCGCCCGTGATCCCGGTGATCGTTTTGAACGACGTGGCCCACGCCGTGCCCATGGCCCGTGCGCTGGTGGCCGGTGGCGTGCGCATGCTCGAGGTAACGCTGCGCACACCGCAAGCGCTGGCCTGCATTGAAGCGATTGCCAAAGCGGTCCCTGAGGCCATCGTCGGCGCAGGCACGGTGCGTACCAAAGCCGATGCCCAAGCGGCGGCCATGGCGGGCGCACGTTTTGCCGTGAGCCCTGGCTACACCAGTGCGGTGGGGCAGGCCTGTCGTGATACCGGACTTGCACTGTTGCCAGGCGTGGCTACGGGCAGCGAAATCATGATGGCGCAGCAAGACGGCTTTACTGAGCTCAAGTTTTTTCCGGCCATGCAGGCGGGTGGCCCCGCCATGCTCAAGGCCTGGGGCGGCCCGTTCTTTGATGTGCGCTTTTGCCCTACGGGTGGCGTGACTTTGCAGAACGCCCCCGAGTTTTTGGCCTTGGCCAACGTGGTGTGCGTGGGTGGATCGTGGATCGTGCCCGCTGACGCCATGGCCCAAGGCGACTGGGCACGCATTACCCAACTGGCCAACGACACCCAAAATTTAAGGAAATAAGGGCGCTAGCCCCCGCGGGCTATGCGTAATAAGCTATTAAAACAATAGCAGTTTTCAACGCAAACCTGCCCCCATGCCATCTTCGGTGCGTTGGATGAGCTCGATCTTGTAGCCGTCCGGGTCGGTCACAAAGGCAATCACCGTTGTTCCACCTTTTACCGGACCCGCTTCGCGCGTCACTTTGCCGCCAGCGGCCTTGATCTTGTCGCACGCGGCAACGGCGTCCGGCACGCCCAGGGCGATGTGGCCAAAGGCCGTCCCCATGTCGTAGCTTTCCGTCCCCCAGTTGTAGGTGAGTTCGATTTCGGCGTGGTCCGGGTTGTTCCCATAGCCGACAAAGGCCAGCGTGTATTTGTATTCGGAGTTTTCCGAGGTGCGGAGCAATTGCATGCCCAGCACCTGGGTGTAGAAGTCGATGGCGCGTTGAAGATTGCCAACGCGCAGCATGGTGTGTAGTAGTCGCATAGGCAAATTGTGCCCGCCATCTTGCCTACTGGGGCGGTTTCATTTCGAAAACCAGGCAGGTGGTGGTGGCATGTGCATAGAGCGTGCCATCTGGGCCAAACAAGCGAGCCTCTGCCGTGGCGAGTTGTTTGCCGCAATGGATGACTTTGCCCTCCGCACGTACGCGGATGGTCTTGGCTGGGTTGATGGCCTTGACCAGGTTCACGCCCAGCTCAGCGGTGGTGTAGCCGCGACCAGGCGGCAGCATGGTTTGCACTGCGCAGCCCAAAGCAGAGTCCAGCAGCGTGGCGTACCAGCCGCCGTGGATGGTGCCCATGGGGTTGAGGTGGGTAGGGCCTGGGGTGCCCTGAAAAACAGCGCGCCCTTCGCTAACGGCGACGAGTGTGAAGTCCAGCGTTTTGGCAATGGTGGCATAGGGAATTTTCCCGTCCAGCAGGGCCTGCATCACCTGAAGACCGCTTAAGCCCGCAATTTGGTCCATGCGCGCGACACCAGGGCCCGGACCGGCTTCTATGCGTTGGCGGACTTCAGCTTCTTCTACCAACCAGGTTTCCAGCGTTTGTGCGTGGGACATTGTGTTTTCTTTCCAGGGAATTTAAAATAAGTTGCATATGCAACAGTTGTAGCTACAATAGTAAAAATGAAAACACTTGTCAAGCCAGTGGTCAAAAACCCCCAGGGTTGCACCAACCTGAAGTTGCGCCAGCTGATGCGGCGTGTCGCCCAGCATTACGACGCCGAGGTAGGCAAGACCGGACTCAAAGGCACGCAGTATTCGCTGCTGTCGTATGTGGTCAAGCTGGGCCCCATTCGGGCGGTGGACCTTGCCGCCCAAATGAAGATCAACACCTCGACGCTGTCACGCAATTTGCAGCCCCTCGTTGCCGCAGGTTGGATTGCCATCAACCCGGGGGACGATGCCCGCAGCCGGTTGATTGTGGCCACCGATGCGGGGCAACTCAAACGCAGCGAGGCCCAGCGCAAGTGGCGTGTGGCGCAAGAAGGCATCAACCAGTTGCTGGGCCCAGAGCGTGTCGTGGCCCTGCATGCGCTGATTGATGAATCGATGGAATTGCTGTCCCTGTTGGACGTTGGAGACAACGATGTTGAATGACAAAACAAAGCCATACCGCCCGTTGGCCGTGTGGTTGGTGCTTCTGGCCGCGGCGGGGACCTTTGCCTTGACCATGGGGGTACGCCAGACCATGGGCTTGTTCTTGAGCGCCCTCAACACGTCCACCGGACTCGGGGTGGGCAGCATTAGTTTGGCGTTTGCTTTTGGGCAGCTGTGGTGGGGGCTCACTCAGCCTTTTGCAGGTGCGATTGCCGACAAGGTCGGGGCAGGGCGCGTGTTGGTGGTGGGGGTCAGTCTGGTAGCACTGGGTACCTTCATCACACCGTTGATGACCACAACAGCGGGTCTGATATTTGCCATTGGCATTCTGGCTGCCGGTGGTGCCGGTATGGCGGGCCCTGCGGTGCTCATGGCGGCTACGGCGCGGCTGATTCCTGCCGAAAAGCGTGGCTTGGCCACGGGCATTGTGAATGCGGGCGGGTCGTTTGGACAGTTCCTGATGGCCCCTATCGCCGGGGGCCTGATACTGAGCCAGGGCTGGGCCAGTGCCATGCAGATTTTGGCGGTGCTGGTGCTTTTGGCCTTGCCCGCCGCGCTGGTGTTGCGCGGCAATCCTGTGGCGGTGGTGCTCGCAGGCCAGAAGACCGTGGGCACGTCCGAGGCCATTGGTGCAGCACTGCGCGACCGCAGCTATCTGCTGTTGGCGGGCGGGTTTTTTGTTTGCGGCTTTCACGTGGCGTTTCTAGCGACCCATTTGCCAGGTGTGATTGCGAGCTGCGGTTTGCCCACGCAGTGGGGTGCCTGGGCCTTGGCGATGCTGGGTTTGTTCAATATTGTGGGGAGCGTGGCCATGGGCTGGGCTGTGGGCAAGTGGCGCATGAAGTCGCTCTTGTCCTTGGTGTATGCCGCACGGGCCGTGGCTGTTCTGGTGTTCTTGCTGGCACCCAAGACCGGGCCGGTCGTGCTGGTGTTTGCTGCAGTGATGGGGCTTACCTTTTTGTCGACCGTGCCCCCGACGGCGGGGCTGGTGGCCAAGTTTTTTGGTACCGCGAATATGGCCACCTTGTTTGGCATGGTCATGCTGACCCATCAGCTGGGTGGTTTCCTGGGGGCCTTGCTGGGCGGCAAAATTTTTGAGGCCACCGGTAGCTACGACTGGGTCTGGTACATCGACATCGTGCTGGCAGTAGGCGCAGCGCTGATTCACCTGCCCATTCGGGAGGCTACACTGCAGCCCCAGAAAGCATGACATCCATGACCACCTTCACCAAAGTCGTTCTGTTCACCGATACCGATGGCTATGCCCGTTTCCGTGAGGAAAGCATTCCGCTAGCGCAAGGCTCGCCGCAGTCGATGCTGTCCGAGGTCTTTGCCTCCGGGGGCTACCAGTTGCGTACCAGCCCCGTGGGTTTTCGCAGCCAGTTTCATTGCACGGGCGCGCCGCAATGGTGCTTCATTCTGGGCGGACAGATGGAGATTGGTCTGCAGGGCGGTGCATCAAGGGTATTCAAGCCCGGCGAGCACTTTTACTCGGCCGATGTGTTGCCACAGGGGGCCACGTTTGACCCCGCTGTGCACGGTCACTGGAGCCGCCAGGTGGGTGCAGACCCGTTAATCACGCTGTTCGTGCGGGACTAGACCGCAGACGCGCCTTGCATATCGCCGGACAGCAGACGGACCACGCCAGAGCGCGTTGATTTCACCGTGCGTGTCAGCGCGGCCGCCACGTCATCTGCGGAAATGGAGCGGTAGTTAGCGGGAATCAACGGGCGTAGCGCCAGGGTCAAGACCAGTCCAATTTTTTCGCCTGCGCGCGTGGGCTGGTGCAAGGCTTCGCGGTTGCCTGCCAGCATGGACGGGCGTGCAATCACCAGCGTTTTGAAGCCAATGCCGTCCAGCGAAATTTCCATCTCGCCTTTGACACGGTTGTAGAAAATGGTTGAAGTGGCGCTCGCCCCCATGGCACTGACTACTCCTAATTTTGTAGCGCCTCGCGCATATGCGGCGCGGGCTACAGCCTCAACAGCATCATGATCGATGGCATGGAATGCGGCCTGACTGCCAGCAACCTTGATCGTGGTTCCCAGCGCGATGAAGCAGTCGTCAATGTGGGGCAATCCCGAAAACGACGAAGGCGCAGCAAAGTTGACCACATGCTGCGCCAGTTTGGGGTGCTGCAGGGACAGCTTGCGCCGCCCCACACAGTGCACTGCCGAGTAGGTTTTATCGGCTAAAAGAGCCGCGAGAACCGCCTGGCCCACGAGACCCGTTGCCCCCGCCACCAAAGCCACCCGAGCGACCACCGCCCGATCCACCGAAGCCACCACCATTTCCGCCTCCATTGCGATTTCCACCGCCGAAATTGCCGCCACGTCGTGCGCCGCGTTCAGCCATCATATCGACACTGGTTCGCATGGGGTCGGGTTGACCTGCCGGTGGGCGTGGTTCGCGAGGTTCGTTGGCAAAGCCAGCAGGCTGGCCCATGCCGGGACCACGGCCGCGGCCCTGGCCTTGTGGAGGACGCGTACCGTGTGAGCGTGGAGGTTGAAACTCGCCGCTGCGGTCTTCACGGGGCGCGCGATCGCCGCCACCGTATCCACCGCCATTGCCACCGCCGTTACCCCCATTACCGCCACCATTGCTGCGTTGGCCCTGGCCGCCACGGTTTCCACCGCCGCCGCCATTACCACCTCCGTTACCGCCGCCATTGCCGCCACCACCGTTACCACCACGGGCACCTTGGCCGGCTTTGTTTTCGCGCACGCGCTGAAGCATTTCCGTGCGGGCTGCTTTGGCAGCCGCTTGCATGACGTCACGGCTAGGCGGCTTGCCTGCGCCACCCCAGATAGTCTGGCGACCCATAGCGATGGGTTCACCTTTTTCACCGGGCTCAGGGCCGAAACCTTCAATGATCTTGACTTCGATGTTTTGCTTGGTGAAGCGCTCGATGTCTTGCATGAAGCCTTCTTCGTCCAGGCACACCAAATTCACGGCAGCGCCATCGGCACCAGCGCGACCCGTACGGCCAATGCGGTGCACATAGTCTTCGCTCACATTCGGGATTTCGTAGTTCACTACGTGCGGCAGGTCGTCAATGTCAATGCCACGTGCGGCAATGTCGGTGGCCACCAGAGCGCGCACATCGCCGCTCTTGAAACCGGCCAGCGCCTGGGTACGGGCTGCCTGGCTCTTGTTGCCGTGCAGCGCCATGGCGGAGATGCCATTCTTTTCCAAGAACTCGGCCACGTTGTTGGCACCAAACTTGGTGCGGGTGAACACCAGTACCTGGCTCCAGTTCTGCGCGTTGATGATGTGGGCCAGCAGGGCCTTTTTCTTGCCACGACCGACCGGGTGGATTACTTGGGTGATGCGCTGCACCGTGGTGTTGCGCGGTGTGACCTGCACGCTTTGCGGGTTCTTCAAGAGGCCATTGGCCAGCTCGCGAATTTCGTCGCTGAAGGTGGCAGAGAACAACAAGCTTTGTTTGTCTTTTGGCACCAGGGCCAGCACTTTTTTCACGTCATGGATGAAACCCATGTCCAGCATGCGGTCGGCTTCGTCCAGCACCAGCATTTGCACTTGACCGAGGTCCAGCATGCCTTGTTGCGCCAGGTCGAGCAAACGGCCAGGGGTGGCCACCAAAATGTCCACGCCTTTTTTGACTTTGGAAATTTGGGGGTTCATGCCGACGCCGCCAAAAATGACGGTGGAGGAGAGTTGCAAATATTTGCCGTAGGTGCGTACCGATTCCTCTACCTGGGCGGCGAGTTCGCGGGTGGGAGTCAGCACCAAAGCACGGATGCCGGTGCCACCAAATTTGTTTTGCGCGCTGCGACTCATGGTCAGGCGGTGCAGCATGGGCAGGGTAAATGCCGCGGTTTTGCCGGTGCCGGTCTGGGCACCGCCGAGCAGGTCATGGCCTTCCATGACCAGAGGGATGGCTTGTGCCTGGATGGCGGTGGGGGTTTCGTAACCTTCCTCGCGCACAGCTTTAAGAATGGCCGGGGCCAGATTCAATTCTTCGAAGTTCATTTTTGGAGGCGCCCATCCTGGGCGCTTGGATACCGGCCGTTCTATGTGTCCTAGGACACGCAGTCAGTCAATGGCAGATGGATTCAAAAGTGGGACCCGCTGTGTTGGCAAAGTCCCCAGCAAGGTGCTGGTATTGCGGGCAACTGAAGCGCCGCAATGGGCCGTATTGTCGCACGTTCGTCAAAACATGCATTTTTTCAGCACGCGAGGACCCGCAGCAGGCGCGTAATGCGCTGTAACAGAATGTAATCAATCGGGGTCGAATGCTGGTTTTGTCCCTGCGCACCTGCCAGAATGCGCGAACAATGACCAAATATATGTTGCGCCGTCTCGGAGTGGCGGATGACCCCGGCAGCCGAAAGCCGACCCTGCAAGGTTGTATGGAGGCCGTGCTGGACCAAAGCGCCACGCTGATGGACGACGTCTTGGGCGGGCTCAAGGCCTCTCTATTGCCGGGCAAGGGCAAACATGCGTCTGCGCAAGCCCTGCCCCATGCAAAGGCAACCATTGAAACCTTGTGTGAGCAGGCGGATTCGGTAAAAGCCGTTTTTGCCCAGACTCTGCGAACAGCCATTTATGGCGGTGACAACCAGCGACGTGGTGGCCAACCGTTGGTGCGGTTTGACGATTTCCAGTTTTTGGAAGAAGGCGAGATTGACGCCAATATTGAGTTTGCCCTGACCCAACAAGAAGTCATGTTGGCGGTGGACGACGTGTTGCCCACACTCAACGCCCTGGTCAGCGGATTGCTGGGCTGGGTGACGGTGCAGGCCCATTTGAACCCCCTCAAGCCAGAATCTTTTGTGCATGCCCTGCGGGAAACCATCGCCCAGCATGTGCCAGATGACGCTGCGCGAGGCAGTGTGATGACGCTGGCGGCGGGCAAGATGGGCGTGAGCCTGCGCCAACTTTACAAAGAGGTATCGGACTGGATGCGCTCTCAGGGCGTTGAAGCTGCCGGGTTGCCCGTGACCACGGTCGGCGGTCTCGGTGGCCCGACCAAGCCGGTGGAGAACACCATGAGCCGCACCATGCTGACGCTGGACAAGCTGCGGCGTCTGCTGTCTGGCGAACTCGACCCCAGCCCCATGGCGGGTGGCGTGCGAGATTTCATCAACACCGTGCCTGCGTCCTTCGATGCATTGCAGGACATGAAGATGGTCGAGCCCATGATGAAGCGGCTCGCCGCGCGCGCCTCATTGTCGGAAGCGGCATCGGCCTCGTCGGGGTCCTCTTTGCTGGCTGCAGGCGCGCAGGCTCTGCAGCGGGAACGCACCCAAAGCAACAAGCTGGGTCGCCAGTTGGGTGAAGAAGTGGTTCGCCTGATGCTGGAAAACCTGTTGCAAGACCGACGCCTCTTGGCGCGTGTTCGTGCCAATCTCAAGGCATTGGAGCCGGTGCTCATCAAGTTGTCGCAGGGTGACGCACGGTTTTTTACCGACCGCCAGCACCCGGCACGCCAGTTGCTCGACAAGTTGACCCACCGAAGCCTGGCCTTTACGTCCGATGATGAACCCGGCTTTGCTCTGTTCCAAACTGCGTTTGACGCAGCGGTCGGTGCGCTGTGCAAAGGGGAGGGCGATGCCGCGTCCTTTGCGCAGGTGTTGCACACCCTTGAGTCGGGTTGGACGCGTGACGAGGAAGACCAGCGCAAGCGGTCCGAAGAAGCCGCGCGCGCGTTGTTGCGCACGGAGCAAAGGAACCTGCTGGCGCAGCGTCTGGCGAGTGAATTCAACGCGCGCATGGAAGGCAAACGCGTTCCCGACATGGTGGTCAATTTTCTGCGTGGGCCCTGGGCGCAGGTGGTGTCGGAGGCGCAACTCAAATACGCCGACGGTAGTGGCGACGCCAGCGATTACCAGTCGCTGGCCGACGATCTGATCTGGAGCGTGCAACTCAAGCTGGCCCGGCGCAACCGGACCCGGCTGGTGCAGATGGTGCCCGGCATGCTGGTCAAAATGCGCCAGGGGTTGCACCTGATTGCGTACCCGGAGCAACCGATTGCCGATTTTTTTGACGAACTCATTACTTATCACGAGAAAGCGTTTGAGAGCGTTCGCGCGGTGCCTTCGGGCACACCGATTGATTCGGTGGTGGACCGGGTTGACTTGGCCGATGCTGAGTCCAGTATGACGCCCGATGCGTTCTGGATGGCCGAGAGTGAGGCCACCGATTCCGGCTTCATGCAAGATGTGGGTGACATTCCGTTGGACTTTACCGGGGCCGATTCGCTTCCCGCGCCGGTCGTCGATGCCTCCGAGTGGAGCGTGGAGAGTCTCAATACGGGTGCCTGGGTCGATCTGGCGCTGGGTGGTTTGTGGGTGCGTGCCCAGCTTACCTGGGCCAGCCCGCATCGCACCCTGTTCATGTTCATCTCCGGGGGGGGGATGGCGCACTCCATGTCGCGTCGCACCATGGACCGCCTGAAAGGCTTGAACCTGTTGCGACTGGTCTCAGACGGGCGCATCATGGACAACGCCCTGGATGCGGTAGCGCAAACTGCCCTGCGCAACGATGCGAATCGGGCCCTGTCGGACGATTAAATCCCTCAGGCGCACGGCGGCAACCGGGCCCACAGTCGATAATGGCGTTTTTACGCATTCGAAATAGTTACCGCAATGGCCCAATACGTTTTCACCATGAACCGCGTCGGCAAGATCGTGCCGCCCAAGCGGCATATTCTTAAAGGCATCTCCCTGAGCTTTTTCCCCGGCGCCAAGATCGGCGTGTTGGGGACCAACGGCTCCGGCAAGTCCACGCTGCTGAAAATCATGGCCGGTTTGGACACCGATATCGAGGGCGAAGCGACCCCGATGGCGGGTTTGAATATCGGTTACCTGCCCCAGGAACCCCAACTTGACCCGACCCAGACGGTGCGAGAGAGCGTCGAGTCCGGCATGAGCAAGGTGTTTGCGGCCAAGACGCGGCTTGAAGAGGTGTACACCGCCTACGGCGATGAAAATGCCGACTTCGACGCATTGGCTGCTGAGCAGGCTGATCTGGAAGCCATCATCGCGACGGGGGGTACTGACTCCGAACACCAACTCGAAATTGCCGCTGACGCACTGCGCCTGCCGCCCTGGGATGCCAATATTGGCGTGCTTTCGGGTGGTGAAAAGCGCCGTGTTGCGCTGTGCCGTTTGCTGCTGTCCAAGCCCGACATGCTGCTGCTCGACGAGCCAACCAACCACTTGGACGCCGAATCCGTGGACTGGCTGGAGCAATTTTTGCTGCGCTACTCCGGCACGGTGGTGGCCATCACCCACGATCGCTACTTCTTGGACAACGCGGCCGAATGGATTTTGGAGTTGGACCGGGGCTCTGGCATTCCTTACAAAGGCAATTACAGCGACTGGCTGACCCAAAAAGGCGCCCGTTTGGAGGCCGAGCAAAAGGGCGAAGAGTCCCGCGCCAAGGCGCTGAAGAAAGAGCTGGAATGGTCCCGCCAAAACCCCAAAGCCCGCCAGGCCAAGAGCAAGGCCCGTTTGGCCCGTTTTGAAGAACTGAGCGACTTTGAATACCAAAAGCGCAACGAAACCAACGAAATCTTCATTCCCGTGGCCGACCGCCTGGGCCAAGAGGTCATTGAGTTTGTCGGTGTCACTAAGTCGTTTGGCGACCGAGTGCTGATTGACAACTTCAGCTTCAAGGTACCGCCCGGTGCGATTGTGGGCATCATCGGCCCCAACGGTGCCGGTAAGTCCACGTTGTTCAAGATGATTGCAGGGCGTGAAAAGCCAGATAGCGGCGAGGTCAAAATCGGCCAGACCGTCAAAATGGCCTTTGTGGACCAGAATCGCGACGATTTAGCCAACGAGAAAACTGTGTGGGAAGACGTGTCGGGCGGTCTGGACATCATCAACGTCGGCAAGTTCCAGATGGCCAGCCGTGCCTACTGTGGCCGCTTTAACTTCAACGGCTCTGACCAGCAAAAACGCGTGGGAACCTTGTCCGGTGGTGAGCGTGGTCGCTTGCACTTGGCCAAGACCCTGATTGCCGGTGGCAACGTGCTCATGCTTGACGAGCCGTCCAACGACCTGGACGTGGAAACGTTGCGCGCACTGGAAGACGCGCTGCTCGAGTTCGCTGGCACCTTGATGGTGATTAGTCATGATCGCTGGTTCCTGGACCGCATTGCCACCCACATCATTGCGTGTGAGGGCGACAGCCAGTGGACATTCTTTGACGGTAATTACCAAGAGTACGAGGCTGACAAGAAGCGCCGTCTGGGCGAAGAGGGTGCCAAGCCCAAACGCATGCGCTACAAAGCCCTCAAGTAAGCCTCACGCCACCACAGACCATGCAGCAACCTGTCGCCAAGCCCCTTGCCAATCAGGAGGCGCTGTACCGTTCTACGGTGCAGGAGGCGGCTGTGGCGGGACAGATGTTGATGGGCAAGTTAGTGGTAGGCGCGCGCACGAATCTGCAAGCGCGGGAGTCCGCGTGCCGTGACTTGCGCGAGCGCGATAAGTTCGCAGACAGCAACCGTCAGTTGCGCGCGCGTGAAGCCGAGCTGTGCAAGCGCTATCCGCAGTTGTTGATTCAGGCTTTTTCCCAACCGCAGCCCTCACCCAAAGCCGCTGGCCGGCCAGCGGTGGAGCTGCAGTTTGACCAGCTGGAGCTGATGGATGAGGCTGAGGTGCAAAGCAGCGTGGTAATGGCGCGCCTGCAGCAAAGCGTCATGTTGGTGGCCGAAGCCAGCCTGACGGAACTCAACACCCTGATTTGCGGCACGCTGGGTCTCGGTGCTGTGCAGGCCGAACGCAACCCATTGCGCCCAGAGTCGTTTATCGGCGCGCTGCGAGACACGGTCGCCCAGACCGGCGTGCCCGTGGCCACGCAGATGGAGTGGCTCGGTGCGATGGGCAGCACTCTCAGTACCGAGCTAAAAGCGCTGTATCTGCGGCTGTGCGCCCAGTTGCTTGATCAGGGCGTAAAGCCCTCGGGCTATGCCGTGACGCAAAAAGCCCTGGGCCCTGGCATTGGTCGAGGTGTAGCGCAGGAAGTGCGGCCAGGCCAAGCCGGTGGTGCGGCTGGTTCGGTATCGACGGGCAATGCACCTGCGGTGCGTGTACACAGCAAAGACGAAGGCTTGCTGACGCTGGACCGCCTGCGGCGACTACTCGCGGGCGAGATGGATGCCAACGAGCCCCTCAACCGGGTGGACCAATTTGCGCAACAATTTGCGCGTCAGTTTGAAGGTGCGTCCACGCCGGAGCAACCACCGGTTACCGATTTCGATGCCACCGTTCCCGCGGCGCTGGAGGCATTGCAGGAAATGCAGCAGGTTGAGCGTGTTGTGCAGACGCTAGAGCAGCGTCGCAAAGACGGCTCTGGCGCACTGCAGGCACACGCCAACGCCATGGATGCCCAGCGCCAGGAGATTCGCCGCAGTGCCAAGAATGTGGCCCAGGCGCTGAGCCTAGAGGTGATGACCTTGATGGTGGACAACATGGCGCGCGACCCGCGCTTATTGGACCCAGTGCACCACGTCATTAAAAATCTGGAACCTGCGCTATTGCGCCTGGCCCTGGCTGACCCCCGGTTTTTTACCGACAAACAGCACCCGGCACGCTTGCTGCTGCAGGAACTGACGCACCGCAGTTTGGCGTTTGATTCCGTGAAGAGCACCGGCTTTGAGGGTTTTCTCAAGGAACTCGAAGGCGCGGTGGCACCACTGGGCAACTGCGAAATACTGGACGACGAACCGTTTGAGCGCGTGTTGCTGGGCTTGCAGGAAGCCTGGGGCCGCGCAGCCCGTCAAAAGGAGCGTGCGCGCGAGCAGGCGGTGTTTGCTTTGCAGCACGCCGAGGCCCGCAACCTGCTGGCCGACAAGATTGCGCGCAGCGTGGAGCTGCACCCGGATGCGGCCCGTGTACCCGACCCGGTGATTGACTTCCTGTGTGGCCCGTGGGCGCAGGTGGTGGCGCAGGCGCGCATCAAGGGCGGCGCTGGCTCCAGCGTGGCCGAAAAATACGAGGCACTGATCTCGGCCCTGCTGTGGAGCGCACACCCCGAGTTGGCCCGCCAGAATGTGGCCAAACTCACGCGCCTGATTCCCCGTTTGTTGGGCACCTTGCGCGAAGGTCTGGACTCGATTCAATACCCGTCTATCCGCACCAGTGCGTTTTTTGAGTCGCTCATGGCGATCCACCAGCAAGCATTTCGCAGCCAGGCAGCAGGCGAGAGCAAAGCGGATGTTGCGCCTGTGCCGACCGAGACGGTCGCCGGGGTGCGTGCTCGCTTTGTTGAGGATGGCAACCCCTGGATCGCACCCGCAGAGGCGGAGTCGTCCAATTTCGTCGAAATCACCGACGCGGATGTACCCGCGTCGACACCGGCGGATGCGCCCAGTGCGGATTTGCAAGCGGTACTCAGCGAGCTGCCGCTAGGTTCCTGGATTGAGCTGCACAGCCAAGGCCAGTGGGCCCGCACCCAACTTACGTGGGCCAGCCCGCATGGCACGCTCTTCCTGTTTACCAACAGCGTAGGGGCCACCCAGTCCATGACCCGCAGGTCTTGCGACAAGCTGATCGCCGCCGGTCATTTGCGTCTGATTTCAGGCCAACCCGTGGTGGAAGAAGCGCTGGACGCTGTGGCCCAGGTGGCCATGCGCAACAGCGTTGACAGCACGCGGTAGTCTCAAGCGCGTTGCTGGCTGGGGCGGTTCACCAGCACAATCCCCACCGCAACCAAGGCCAGCGCCGCCAGCAGTGCCGGGGTGACCGCCTCGCCCAGCCAGAGCGCGCCAAACATGAGCGCAAACACGGGCGTTAAAAACGCAAACACGCTGACTTTGGTGGCTGGGTAATGGCCCAGAATCCACATCCAAACCAGATAGCTCACGAACGCGCCGATGCCCGCCTGCAGCAGCATGGATGTGGTGGCAAACGCACTCCAGTGCCAGCTCCACGCCTCGCCCAGACCCAGCGACACCAGGGGCAGCGCCAACGCACTGAGCGCCACCTGGTAGAACAGCAGCTTTTCCGGCGACACGCGGCTTAACGTGCTGCTGCGAATGACCACTGTGGTCAGCCCCCAGAACATACCCGCCAGCAGGCCCAGCAAGTCTCCCAGCCATTGCAAAGGCTGACCCGGAGTGGCAAAGCCTTCGCGCAAGGTAAACACCACAGCGCTGAAGGCAAAAGCCAACCCGAGCCACTGCACGCGCGAGAGCCGCTCAGACTTCACCACCCACGGCAACAGCAGCGCCACCCACAGTGGTGACGTGTACAAGAACACCGTGAGGCGAGACGCCGCTGAATATTGCAGCCCCACGAACAGGCAGGCAAACTCGCAGGCAAACAGGCCGCCTGCTAGCAAACCGGCAGATAGCGAGCCATCGCGCTGCCACAAGGCAACACCGCGCATGCGGCACCACAGCAACAGCAATAGCGTGGCGCCCGCAAAGCGCAGGCTGGCCTGAAACACCGGAGCGATCTCAGCAAGGGTGGCTTTCACCAGCACTTGCTGGAATCCCCAAAATACAAAGCAGGTCAACAAGAGACCGACGGCAAGAGAATCGAGGTGGTTTTTACGCGGGCGCATGAGGCCCATCATCGCCGATCTGGTCGTCCCATTGGCTGCGGTAGAGTGTGGGAAAAGAATGGCGGGAATACCGCAGCATTGGACGCAATGAACCAACCGGCTAAAGCCCCTCCGCGCGCGCTCAAAGTGCTCGTTGCGGAAGACAACATCATCAACCAGCGCATTGCAGTGGAAATGCTCCATGCGTTGGGGCATACCGGCGTCGTGGTGGGCGATGGTGTCATCGCGCTGAAATGCCTGGCCAAGCTCACGTTTGACGTGGTGTTGATGGATGTGATGATGCCCCATATGGATGGGCTGGCTGCCCTTGCAGCTATTCGCGCCAAGGAACAGACGCAGGGAGCGCATCTGCCGATCATCATGGTTACCGCCCATACTGAGCCGGGTGAGGCTGCCCGCTTTAGACGTGCAGGTGCGGACGGCTACGTGCCTAAGCCGCTGGACCAAGACGTCTTGAAGGCGGAATTACACCGCCTTTTTCCCTATTGAAAGCATGCGTGTTAGGTTTATCATCCCTGCGACGGGGATATAGGCGCATCAACAGGGTACCCAAAGAATCATGAGTTCTGAATCATCGCAAATCAAGATCGGTGCGTGGCTTGCGCCAGGCGTCCGGTTGATGCAGCATTACCGCATGTCCGTCAAGATGACGGTGATGGCTGCTGCCTTGATCATCCCACTGGTGGTGGTGACTTACCTGCAGGTGTCTCGCTTGATGGACGATTTTGACATTGCGCGCAAGGAAGTGCTGGGAGCCAAAGTGGTTGCGCAACTGACCGAACTGGTGACCGAAGTGCAACTTCACCGTGTCGAGTCGGTGATGTCGGCGGCCCCTGAGTTTGAAAATTCCCGCGCCCAAACGCGCAAACAGTTGGCCGCTCAAGTGGCTGCGCTGGACGCGGTAGTGCAGTCGCAACCCGTGCTGCAAATTGCGGCACCTTGGGCCGCTGTACGCAGCGAGATTCAAACCGTCATGGCCGCCGGTAACAACGACACGGTGCCTGCAGACCGCTATACCAAAGTCGCAGATCAATTGCGCACCATTTGCCTGCTGGTTGGTGAATCGTCCACGCTGGTTTTGGACCCATTTGCGAACACCTACTTTCTGCAAATTATTTTGACGGAGCATGCCATCCCCTGGTTGGAAAGCATTGCTAACCTGCGCTCTGTGGTCGGTGCGTGGAAAGGTCAGATCGCCGACAAGGCCGCGTTTGGCCAGCCCATGGCCGTACTGGCCGATCAGATTGATTCGCGCAGCCGGATGGTGCTGGAAAAATTGGAAGCCTACCAACGCTCTGGAGCGCAAGACGTTCCCAAGTACGGGCAGACCGCCATCGATGCCGCCTCTGCTTTTACCAAAGCCGCGCGTGAGCGTGTGGGCAAAGAGTCCACACCGCAAGACATCGATGCACTGTTGGCACTCTCGAGTTTGGCGATTGAAACCGGGCGTGGCTTTCGTGGCGAAACGTCGACCTTGCTTATGCACAACCTCTCCCAACGACAAGATGAGGCACTGCAGCAGGCGGTGCTACTGGGTGGGTTTGCAACCATTGGCATCTTGCTGGTGCTGTACCTGGCCATCGCTTTTTCAGTGGGTACGGTGAGCAGCATCGTCATCTTGCATCGGGCCTTGAAAGAGGGCACCAAGGGCAATCTGGCAACCCGCGTAGTGGTCCCTGGAAATGACGAGCTGGCCAAAATCAGCCAAGAGTTTGAAGCCATGTTGGAGGTCTTGTCCACACTGGTGGCCGACGTGCGCAGCGCATCCAGCATGGTGACCCATGTCGGCGCACAGCTGGTAGAAGATGGACATTCGCTGTCCCAACGCACACAGGCACAGGCAGTCAGTCTGGAAGAAGCCGCCTCGAACGTCGGGCAAGTCAGCGACACGGTAGCGCGCAATTCGGAGGCTGCGCAAGAGGTCAGCCTGATGACCCGCAGCCTGCGCCTGGAAGCCGACAATGCCAGTGGTTTGATGAGTAAAACGGTGGGTGCCATGGTGAGCTTGCAAACCACATCCAACCGCATGCGCGACATCATTGGCACCATTGACGGCATTGCATTCCAGACCAACTTGCTGGCGCTGAACGCGGCCGTCGAAGCGGCACGTGCCGGAGAACAAGGCAAGGGCTTTGCCGTGGTAGCGGCCGAGGTGCGAGGCCTGGCACGGCGCAGCCAGACTGCCGCGGCCGAGGTGCGCACCCTGATTGCAGGTTCCGCCGCACGCGTGAGTGAAACGGTGAGCGAAATTCAGGCGGTGAGCAACCTCATGGGCAGCTTGGTGACCGGTATTTCCGAGATTGCACAAAATGTGGAGGCCATGGCCGACGGCAGCACCAAGCAAAGCATTGCACTGGCCGAGGTGGTGCAGGCCGTGGGCGACTTGGACAAGGTGACCGTCGAAAATTCGGGCCTGGTGGACCGCACATCACACCGTTCCAACCGGCTGATGCAGCGTTCGCGACAGCTGGAAGATGCGGTGACTTACATCAAGCTGCGCCAGGGCACTGCGGACGAAGCCTTTACCCTGACGACCCGTGCGCATGCGCTGGTGCAAGACATCGGTTTTGACGCGGCTTCGGCTGTGTTCCATGACCCCAAGGGGGGGTATGTAGACCGCGACCTTTATGTGTTTGTGTTTGACCGTCAGGGCGTGTACCGCATCATGGGTGCAGACATCAAGCGCGTGGGCTCCAGCCTGTTTGACGCGCCCGGTGTGGACGCCCAGCAGCTGCTGGACGACGCCTGGCATCGCTGCGAACAGGGTGGCGGCTGGGTGGAGTACAACATCATCAACCTGGCCACTGGCACCGTCAAAGGGAAATCATCGTATGTGCTGCCCATCAATGACGAGCTGTTGATTGGCTCTGGTGCCTACCGCAGCGCGTTGACCAGCGCCGACAACTCCATTGGCAGATAGTTTTTAGAGCGCGTGTTCGGTGTAAAACTTGCCACCGTGAAACAGCAAAGGCGACGCGCCCATCTGCCACGCGCAGCGCTCCACTTCGCCCACAAAGATAACGTGATCGCCCTCTTCGTAGCGGCTGCGGTTGAAGCATTCAAAGGTGGCTGCCGCGCCCTCTATCAGCGGCGCTCCTGCGCTACCTAGGCTAAATTTCACGCCCTCAAACCGGTCAACGCCCTGGGCTGCAAACTGCCGCGCAAGCGCCTGCTGGTGGGCACTCAAAATGTTGATGGCGTAGTGCGAGCCAGCGCTGAACGCTGCCATTGACCCCGCCGTGCGTGCCAAGCTCCACAGCACCAGGGGCGGTGTGACAGATACCGAGTTGAACGAGTTGGCGGTGAGCCCAATCAGTTCGCCTTGTTCCGAGCGGGCCGTAACGATGGTGACACCCGTGGCAAACATGCCAAGGGCTGAGCGAAACTCAGGGGACGAAAAATTGGGGGGCAAGGCCTGCTGCGGCCGCACAGTTGAAAGCATCGCTGCAATTTAACCGAAATCACGGCCTACAATTCTTCGATGTCCCGATGGCCTCAGATTTTTGTAGTATTTGCTATATTTTTTATAGCTGCTCGCGCAGTATCTGCGGGGGCTTGCGATGAATTCGTTGCAAAATTGCCAAATGTGCGTGCCGCCCTGTGCCAAGCCGCTGATTTGCGCGATATGCAAGCACGTTCGGTGCAGGGCCGCACCCTATGGGGCCGCGACATTGCGCCGACCGATGCCAAGTTGCGCGTGCTGGTGATCGGGGCGATCCATGGCGACGAACTGTCGTCCAGCGCGCTGGTGTTTCATTGGATCGCGTTGGCTGGTGTGCCCCTGGCGGATACCCAGCAGGCCGTGCATTGGCGGTTTATTCCCGCTATCAACCCGGACGGTTTGTTTGCCAAACCTGCCCGACGCACCAACGCGCACGGGGTCGACCTGAACCGCAATTTCCCCACCCCCAATTGGAGCCGCGATGCAAGCAGCTACTGGGAAAAACGCACCCGCAAAGACCCACGCCGCTGGCCTGGCACTGCGCCGCTGTCTGAACCGGAGTCGCGCTTTTTGCACGCGCAGATGGACAGCTTCAAGCCGAATTTGATAGTGAGTGTGCACGCGCCCTATGGCGTGCTCGACTTTGACGGCCCGTCGGTGCCACCCAGTCGGCTTGGGCGCCTGTACCTGGACCAGGTCGGCATCTTTCCCGGCTCGCTGGGCAATTACGGCGGCATTCACAAACGGGTGCCGGTGGTCACCATTGAGCTGCCCAACGCAGGCCGCACCCCGCAAGATGCGGAGATGCGACAAATGTGGCTGGACTTGGTGCGCTGGACCGATGAGCGACTGGGCCCAACGCGGGTGGCAACGCCTTGAGCAAGCCTCCCGGTGGGGTTTAGTGCCCCAAAATCTTCGACAAGAAGTCCCGGCTGCGTTCGCTTTGGGGGTTGTTGAAGAAGTCGTGCGGGTTGTTTTGCTCGACGATCTGGCCCTGGTCCATGAAGATCACGCGGTCGGCGACGGCCTTGGCAAAGCCCATTTCGTGGGTCACGCAGATCATGGTGATGCCCTGGTCGGCCATGGCAATCATCACGTCCAGCACTTCCTTGATCATCTCGGGGTCGAGGGCCGAGGTGGGCTCGTCAAACAGCATGATTTTGGGCTTGAGACACAGTGCCCGCGCAATCGCTACACGTTGCTGTTGACCACCGGAGAGCTGTAGCGGGTACTTGCCCGCCTGCTCGGCGATACGCACCCGCTTGAGCTGCTCCATGGCCTTTTCTTCGGCCTCTTTTTTGGGCATCTTGCCCACCCACATGGGGGAGAGCGTCAAGTTTTCCAGCACGGTCAGGTGCGGGAACAAGTTGAACTGCTGGAACACCATGCCCACTTCCTTGCGGACCTGGTCGATGGCTTTGACGTCATCGGTGAGCTCGACGCCGTCCACAACGAGGCGACCCTGCTGGTGTTCTTCCAGGCGGTTGATGCAGCGAATCAGCGTGGACTTGCCGGAGCCAGACGGGCCGCAGATGACGATGCGTTCGCCTTTTTTGACGGAGAGATCAATGTCGCGCAACACATGGAAGTTGTTACCGTACCATTTGTTGACTTTGTCGAAGGTAATGATGGGTTCAGTCATGAGATTTCCTTAGCGCAATTTGCTTTTGTTGACCTGTTTTTCAATCCACTGGCTGTAACGCGACATGGAAAAACAGAAGCCGAAATAAATAAGAGCGATGAACAGATAGCCTTCAATCTTGAAAGGCCGCCAGTCGGCATCGGAGTTGAGCGCCAGGCTCATGGCACCGGTCAGCTCGTACAGGCTCACGATGGTCACCAGCGAGGTGTCCTTGAAGGTGGAGATGAAGTTGTTCATGATGCCGGGTACCACCATGGCCAAAGCCTGGGGCAGCACGATCTTGCGCTGGGTTTGCCAGTACGAGAGGCCCAGCGTAGCGGCTGCTTCAATCTGCCCCTTAGGAATGGCTTGCAGGCCACCACGAATCACCTCGGCCATGTAGGCCGCAGCAAACAGCGTGATACCCGCCAGCACCCGCACCAGCACGTCGATATTGAAACCCTGCGGCATCAGCAGCGGGAACATGAACGAGGCCATGAACAGTACCGAAATTAGTGGCACGCCGCGAATTAGCTCTACATAGACGGCACAAACGCTGCGGATGGCGGGCAGTGTGCTGCGCCTACCCAAGGCAATCACCAAAGCAATCGGGAAGGCCATGGACATGGACAGCGACGCCAGCAAAATCGTCAGCGGCAGGCCGCCCCAGCGATCGGTCTCCACCTTGGACAGGCCCATGGTGTTGCCGTACATCAAGGTAAAAAAGAACGCCAACACGGCAATCCACAGTACCGCCAGCCAAGGCTTCCAAAAAGCGCGCATGCAGCTGGCAATCACCAAGCCCAGCAGGGCGGTGGTAGCAATCAAGGGACGCCACTGCTCATCGAAGGGGTAGCGACCAAAGATGATGATGCGAAATTTTTCGGCCACCACGCCCCAGCACGCGCCGGTGGCGGTGTGGCAGGCTTCATAGTCTTTGGCCCACACGGCATGGAACAGCGCCCAGTTCAGAAACGGAGGCAGGATGTAAAGCAGCACCGCGCCAATGGCGATGGTGCCGATGGAGGTGCGAATGTCGCCAAACAGGTTGGTGCGAATCCAGGCCACCAGTCCCTCGGTCTTGACCGGGGCCGGGCGGGCGGCAATAGGTTGAAAGGTTGTTGCGCTCATGGTCAGTCCTTAGCGTTCCTTGATGGCCGAGCGGGTGTTGTACCAATTCATCATGAATGAAGTGAACAACGACGTGCTCAGGTACACCAGCATGATGATGGCAATGCACTCCACCGCGCGGCCGGTCTGGTTGATGGCGGTGTTGGCAATCGACACCACATCGGGGTAGCCAATGGCCACGGCCAACGAGGAGTTCTTGGTCAGATTGAGGTACTGGTTGGTGACGGGCGGAATGATCACGCGCAGTGCCTGTGGCAGCATCACCAGACGCATGGTCTGGCCGCGCGAGAGACCCAGTGCGCCAGCGGCTTCGGCCTGTCCGGCGGATACCGACTGAATGCCGCCACGCACCACCTCGGCCACAAAGGCCGCGGTGTAGATGGTCAGGCCCAGCAGCACCGACATGAACTCGGGGGTGAGTGCGCCGCCGTTTTCAATGGCGAACTCGCCTTTGATGGGACTATTCAGGGCTGTGGGCGCACCGCCCACAAGCCAACCCAAGAGTGAGCCGGCAATGACGATGACCACTGGCACCCAGAACATACTTTTCAGTTGACCCGTGGCTTCAAAGCTGAGCTGCGCGCGTTTGCGGTAAAACACCGCTGCGACTACGCCAGCCACCAGTCCCCAGGCTGCCCAGATGTGACCATTGGCCCATTCAGGAATCGGAAAGTTCAGGCCACCCTTGCTCAGGAAGAAGGGGCCTAGCACCCACGGCTCGGTCGAGGCGGGCAAGATTTCAGTGAACATCAGGTACCACATCAGCAACTGCAGCAGCACCGGGATGTTGCGGAAAAACTCCACATACACCGTGCACAGCGCGCGCACCAGCGCATTGCGCGAGAAGCGGCCCACGCCAATCAGCACGCCCAGCAAGGTGGTGAGAATGATGCCCAGCACTGCTACCCGCAGCGTGTTGGTAAAGCCCACCAGGTAGGCCTTCCAGTACGGCTCGGCCGAGTCAAAGGCAAACAGGCTTTCGCCAATGTCAAAGCCCGCACTGCCCAACATGAAGTCAAAGCCGCTTTGAATGCCGCGCAGTTTCATATTGGTGTTGGTGTTGTGCGCGAGGTACCAGACCGTCAGCGCAATCACCACGAGGGTGACAACCTGAAAAATCAGTCCCCGGAACGCCTGGCTGCGCCAGGACCAGGACTTCTTGGGAGGTGTAGCGGGAGTGGACATGCAAGCCCTTGTGGTTCAAAAAAATACAACGCAAATACAAAAGGGGTAGGGCAACCGTTTGCGCCTACCCCCAAGACCAGGGCAGAAGCCCCGGTCAACTCACATTAACGAACGGGAGGTGCGTACTGCACGCCGCCCTTGCTCCACAGGTTGTTCAAACCGCGGGGCAGTTGCAAGGCAGACTTGGGGCCCACATTGCGTTCGAAAATTTCACCGTAGTTGCCAGTGGTTTTGATGGCGCGTGCCAGCCATTCCTTGTCCAGACCCAGCAGCTTGCCAGTGTCTTCGGTGGAGCCCAGCAGGCGCCCGACGATGGGGTCTTTGCTATTGGCTTTGAGGTCGTCCACGTTGGCGGAAGTGACACCGTTTTCTTCGGCTTCCAGCAGGCCAAAAATGGTCCACTTGACGATGGCAGTCCACTCGTCATCACCACGGCGCACCATGGGGCCCAGAGGTTCTTTGGAGATCAGGTCGGGCAGGATCATGTGGTCAGCAGGGTTCTTGGCCACTTTGTTGCGTGTGGAAGCCAAGCCCGATGCGTCGGTGGTGTACGCCACGCAACGGCCGGAGAAGTAAGCGCCTTCAGCGGCTTCGAGCTTCTCAAACACCACAGGCTTGATGCCCAGGCCAGAGGCTTTGGAGAAGTCGGTCAGGTTTTTCTCGGTCGTGGTGCCGGATTGCACGCACACGGTCTGGCCCTTGAGCTGCTTGGCGCTCTTGATCTTGCTCTTGACGGGGACCATAAAGCCTTGGCCGTCGTAGTAAGTCACAGCGGTCTGGCTCAGGCCCAGAGACGCATCGCGCGTCAGGGTGAACGTGGTGTTGCGCGACAGCACGTCGACTTCGCCGGATTGCAGGGCGGTGAAGCGCGCCTGTGCGTTCAGGGGAACGTATTTGACCTTCTCGCCATCGCTCAGCACCGCAGCGGCCACGGCGCGGCATACGTCCACGTCCAGACCATTCCATTTACCGGCAGAGTCAGCGGCGCTAAAGCCAGCCAGGCCGGTGTTGACACCGCACACCACTTGGCCACGGGCCTTGATAGCGTCCAGAGTTTTGCCAGCAAAGGCGGGAGCGGCGACCAGGGCGCCCATCGTGGCAACCAAGGTTGCTACGGTTTTCAATGTTGTCAATTTCATCTGCAAGTGCTCCAGTTAAAAAATGATCTCAAAAATTGTCAGCGGCCTAGGGCTCGCTATCCAAGCTGTGGACTGTACTGCTGCACCCCAAAGTGGCACCCTAGGGTTTACTCTTGAATGTCATGCAAAAAACTCATAAGCTGATTCGGCGGCTTCGGGCTGTGCCCAATAAGCACTACGCAGAATCCATGCCAGGACGCAAACAGTCGCCCGCGAGACAACGCGTGGCTGCGCGCCCACGCGCGTCCCGTATCGTGCGGGGCAGTGCACTCACGGAGGTTTTTTGATGGACCAACCCCATTACCGTTTCTGGCCCAAGCGCCTGCCACACACCATCACGGTGCCCGCCACCTCGCTGTGGGACAACCTGGCCATCAATGCACGACGCTACCCGGACAAGGCTGCAATGGTGTTCTTTGGGCACACCGTCAGCTACCGCGAGTTGCTACAAAAAGCAGAGCGGCTTGCGGCCTGTTTATGCGGGCTGGGGGTGCAAAAGGGCGACAGAGTGGTGCTCAGCATGCAAAACTGCCCCCAGCTGGTGATTGCCCACTTTGCCATTTTGCGGGCCAACGCCGTGGTGGTGCCGGTCAACCCGATGAACCGCACCGAAGAGCTCAAGCACTTCATTGTCGACCCCGATGCACGGGTGGCCATCACCACGGGCGACCTGGCAGCGGAATTGGCGCGCGCCAGCGATGCACTGCCCGCACCGCAGCGACTCCAGCATCTGGTGGTGACGCATTTTTCCGATGCGTTCGTTGTCACCGCGACCGGCGACAACGCGGTGCCTGCCGCGTGGCGCGACTGGTTATGCACGCAGCACCCACTCCCCCCACTGGCCGGTGGCTGGGTGCTGGCGTGGGACGCTGCACTGGCCTGCGCTGATGCCGCCCCCGCGCTGACCGTAGGCCCTGTGGATCTGGCTTTATTGCCCTACACCAGTGGTACCACCGGCTTGCCCAAGGGCTGCATGCACACGCACCGCAGCATCATGCACAACGCGATTGCCAGTGGCCTGTGGGGCAATGGCACGATGGAAAACGTCACGCTGATGGTAGTGCCCATGTTCCACATCACCGGCATGGTGAGCCTGATGCACACAAACATCGCCGCCGGGTCCACCATGGTCATCATGCCGCGCTGGGACCGTGACCTCGCAGGGCGTTTGATTGCGCGCCACAAGGTGACCCATTGGACCAACATCCCCACCATGGTGATTGACCTGATGAACAGCCCGCACTTTGACCAGTACGACCTGTCCAGCCTGGTCTACATCGGTGGTGGCGGTGCGGCCATGCCGCAGGCTGTGGCGCAGCGCTTGCTGGAGCAATATGGCTTGCGTTATGTAGAAGGCTATGGCCTCACCGAAACCGCCGCACCTTCGCACACCAACCCGCCCGACGCGCCCAAGCAGCAGTGCCTGGGCATCCCCTTCATGGGGGTGAGCGCACGGGTAGTGGACCCCGACACTCTGGATGAGATGCCCCAGGGAGAGCAGGGTGAAATTCTCATTCACGGCCCGCAGGTGTTTCAGGGCTACTGGAAGCGGCCCGATGCCACGGCGGCCGCATTTGTGGAACTGGACGGCAAGCAATTTTTCCGCTCCGG
>JBEEJM010000167.1:0-6156 GCA_041169205.1 Pseudomonadota bacterium
CTCACTTGCAGGGTGGCGTTGGTTTGTTGCAGCGCTTGGTTCAAGGCCTCCTGGGTCTCCAGCAAATGCCGTGTTTCAAGATAAACCTGCTCTTTCAGTCGCTGCCGAGTTTGCAGCAGGACTAAATAAGCAAAGGCAATGGCCGCCAAAATGACCAGCACGCTGGCGATTACCAGGATGGCAAACAATCGCCGCATATCGGACTGAAACTGTGCATCGCGCTCGGCATACGCAGCTTCTTCGATTTCGACAAAATGGTGTATTTCCAGCCGAATGGAATCCATCAATTGCTTGCCCTGTCCACTGCTGACGATTTTTTGGGCAGCCGTCTCGTTATGGTTGCGACGCAACTCGATCACCTGGGCTAACTCGGCCAATTCGGCTTTCATCAACGGGCCGATAACGTCCAGATGTTCTTTGGCTTTTTCGATTTGAACGGTCTGCCGCAGCGCTTGCATTCGAGCGTCAAAGGTATCCCGCACGGACAGATAGGGTTGCAGGAAATCTTCATCGCCAGTGATCAGGTAACCCCGTTGACCGGTTTCTGCATCCTTCAAATCCGATAAGAAGTTGTTCGCGCTGTTGAGAACCGTACTGGTGTGCTCGCGAATTTCTGCAGTGGCCGCAAGTTGTTTGTAGGACCAAAAGGTCAGCCCTACACCAGTCACTGCCAACAGGGTCGATATCAGCAAGGCTGCGGCTGCTCTGCGCGATGAGGTAGGCATTGCTGACCCAATATTTGCGCGAAACCGGGGTGACGAGTCGCGCTACCGACCATGCAAGTTGCACGGTTGTGGCAGCGCCGATCATCACACACAACGTGTTGCGTATTGAAGTAAATGTTGGCGCAAGCGAACACCCCCGGCCGGGGCAAAACGCCCAGGCTATCGGTTCGTGCTTAGCGCGCGTTGGCCCATTCGCTTGCCGCAGACAAGGTTGGGACGAAATTCCATTTGCGGCCGGTCAGTTCGGCATACAAGTCCAGGCAACGCCTGACAGTATCGTTTTGAGTGACTGCGCAGCGCGGTGTGTAATCGGCGTCTTGGTAGTTTTTCATCGCATAGGTCACTAGGCTGGCGAACTCTTCTTCCAAATAGGTAAAAGATTCAACACGCGTGAAATCGTGCACGATGTACTTGAAACCGCTGCAATTGGGGTGCGTGAGGTACTGCGCAATAGCTTTCAATATTTCCTGCAAATTTGCATTGCCGCTATAAGTGCAGGTCACACCGTTGGTCTCAAAAAATACCGTCTCTAGCATTTGCTTGGGCTTTCTGTATTTGTTGAGATCACTTCCCCTCAGCCCCCGCCTTGTCGTCCACATCAGGCCGCGCCGCCTGCATCGCTGCGTTCACTTGGTCTTTGACAGTGTTCTGAACGGCCTGGCTTTGCTCCGGGGCGGGCGCGAGTGTTTTCACCTGAGTCTTCATCTGCAGGCCAACGATGGCCAGCACCAGCAGCAAACCAATGATTTCAAAAAATGATTTCATATTGCTACAAAATTAATAGCTGTTTGCGCAGTATCTGCGCGGGCTAGAGCCCTATTTTTCTTAAAAATCAACGATTGCAGGCCTGAATAAACGCTATGAAGTAAACTGACTTGCAACCAAAGGCTACCACCATGGCAAAGAGCCAAAAAAGCAATCGGGGTACGCCGGGCCGTGCCACCAGCACAAGCGAGCACGCAGCTCCCGATACCACCCCCACCCCCCAATCCTTTCCCATCGTAGGCATTGGTGCTTCAGCCGGTGGTCTGGCCGCATTTGAGGCCTTTTTCTCAGGCATGCCTGTTGACCGTGACCCCGGTATGGCCTTTGTACTGGTGCAGCACCTGGCACCCGACCGCAAAAGCATCCTCAGCGATTTGATTCGCCGCTACACCCGCATGCAAGTGTTTGAGGTGGAAGACGGCATGCGGGTCTTGCCCAACTGCGTCTACATCATCCCACCCAACTACGACATGGCCTTTTTGCAGGGTGCGCTGCATCTGCTGGAGCCCACTGCGCCACGCGGGCAGCGTTTACCGATTGACTATTTTTTCGAATCCCTGGCCGATGACCAGCGCGAGCTGGCCATAGCCATCGTGCTTTCGGGAACCGGCAGCGACGGCACACTGGGCGTGCGCGCCGTCAAGGATGCCGGTGGCATGGTGATGGTGCAAAACGCGGAGTCCAGCGAATTTGACGGCATGCCTCGCAGCGCCATCGCCACCGGCCTGGTGGACTACCAGCGCCCCCCGGCCGAAATGCCCGCGCAACTGGTGGCCTACACCGCCCACACCTTTGGCAAGCTGCCCCGCTCGGGCATGCCTGCCAGCCCCAGCACCGAGGGTGCCTTGAGAAAAATTTTTGTGCTGCTGCGCGCCCAAACCGGGCACGACTTTTCGCAATACAAACCCAGCACGATCTACCGGCGCATCGAGCGACGCATGGCGGTGCACCAGTTGGAGACCATCGATACCTACGTCCGATACCTGCAACAAACACCGCCAGAGGTCGATGCGCTGTTTGGGGACTTGCTGATTGGCGTGACCAATTTCTTTCGCGACCCTGAGGCCTTTCAGGTGCTGGAAGAGCAGGTCATCCCCAGCCTGTTCACCGGCAGACCCAGTGGTGCCATGGTGCGCGTCTGGTCGACGGGGTGCTCCACCGGAGAAGAAGCCTATTCGCTGGCCATTTTGCTGGTGGAACGCATGGAGGCACTCAAGCAAAGCTACACGGTGCAGGTGTTTGCCACGGACATTGATGCCCGCGCCATTGCCACGGCCCGGCTGGGTGTATACCCGGCCAGTATTGCCGCCGACCTGACGCCTGAGCGGCTGGCGCGCTTCTTCACGCTGGAGCCCGGTGGCCAGGCCTACCGCATCCACAAGGGCATTCGCGACTTGCTGGTGTTCTCTGAGCAAGATTTGATCAAAGACCCGCCGTTCTCCAGGATCGACCTCATCAGTTGCCGCAACTTGCTGATTTATTTGGATGCCAATCTGCAAAAGAAGCTAATCCCGCTGTTTCACTTTGCGCTCAACCCCTCCGGCATGCTGTTTTTGGGCAGCTCTGAAGGTATCGGCGAGTTTGAAGGCCTATTTTCCGTTCTCGACCGCAAAGCCAAGCTTTACCAGCGCAAGGCAGGCCCATTGGGAGCGCAGCGCAACGCGCTGAGCCGCTTTATTGCACCCGTATTGGCCACCGAGGCATCGTTGCCCAGCCGGGGCGCACAAAAGGCCGCCTTCGCCGCGAAACTGCCGCTGCGCGAGTTGATGGAACAGGCGCTGCTTAGCCACATTGCCCCCGCCAGCGCACTGGTCAATGCCAGTGGCGACATCGTGTACCTGCACGGGCGCACCGGCATGTACTTGGAGCCCGTGGCCGGTGAGGCAGGCATACAAAACATCTTGAAAATGGCGCGGAACGGCCTGCGCCCGGGCTTGAGCACCGCCTTGCACCAGGCCGCGGCCACGCAGACCACCAGCGTTGCGCTCAACTTGCGTGTCAAGACCAATGGGCACTACACCCAGGTGAATGTCAGCGTGCACCCAGTGGCCACTGCGGCCTATGGCGTGACCGAGGCGCCGTTGTACCTGGTGATGCTGGATGACGCGCCGCCGACAGTCGAGTCGGCCCCCGCTCCTGATGGCAGCACTGTGGCCATCGCATCCGACGCCCAGGACCGCATCCTGGCACTCACCCAAGAGCTGCGTGCCAAAGACGAATACCTGCAAAGCACCCACGAAGAACTGGAAAGCTCCAACGAAGAACTCAAGTCCAGCAATGAAGAGATGCAGTCGGTCAACGAAGAGCTACAGAGCACCAACGAAGAGCTGGAGACTTCCAAGGAAGAGTTGCAGTCTGTCAACGAGGAGCTGGCCACCGTCAACACCGAGTTGCAAACCAAGGTAATCGACTTGTCGCGCGCCAATAGCGACATGAACAACCTGCTGGCCGGCACCGGCATTGCCACGGTGTTTGTGGATTTCCAGTTGCACATCCTGCGGTTTACCCCGACGGCTACCGGCATCATCAATCTGATTTCTTCGGATGTGGGCCGCCCAGTGGCGCATATCGTCTCCAACCTGGTGGATTACCCCACACTGGTGGCCGACACCCGGGCCGTGCTGGCCACGCTGATCCCCAAACAGACCGAGGTTCAAACCCTGGACGGCCTGTCGTACACCCTGCGCATTCAGCCCTACCGCACGCTGGACAACGTGATCGAAGGCGCGGTGATCTCGTTTGTCGACATTACGGCGGTGGTAAAGACGCGCGAAGCCCTGCACAAGGCCAACGAACTGGCGCGCTTGGCGGTGGTGGTGCGCGATGCGCATGACGCCATCACGGTGCAAGACCTGCAGGGCAGAACACTGGCTTGGAACCCTGGCGCGGCGCGCCTTTATGGATGGACTGAGACGCAGGCGCTGGCCATGAATGTGCGTGAGCGCATTCCCGAAGGACAGCGCGAAGGTGCCCTGGACAAGCTAACCCGCCTGAGCCGCGCCGAAGTGCTGGAACCCTACCTGACCCGCCGCCTGACGGCAGGTGGTGTGGTGCTGGAGGTGTCGATCATCTCCACGGCTTTGATCAATGATGCCGGACAGATGTACGCCATTGCGACCACCGAGCGCGCCAAGCCGCTGGCGGTAACGTGACTGAAAAATCAACGGCCCTCCTGCTGCACGAATTGCAGGTGCATCAGATCGAGCTGGAGTTGCAAAACGAGGAGTTGCGCCTAGCCAAGGACGCGCTGGATGCCTCGCGCTCGCGTTATATCGAGCTGTACGACATGGCTCCGGTAGGCTACTGCAGCGTGAATGAGGCAGGGGTGATTGTGCAAGCCAATTTGACGCTGGCCAGCCTGCTGGGCGTAGCACGCGCCGCGCTGGTGTACCGGCCCTTTTCAGCGCTGGTGATTCGGGAAGACCAGGACAGCTGGTACCGGCTGCGCAGGACGTTGCAGGACGGCGGTACGGCCCAAACCGTGGAGCTACGTCTGCGCCTGGACGCTGGCGCATGCCTGTGGACGCAAGTGGCCGCCACGCTGGCGCAGGACGAGACTGGTAAGGCGGTGTTGCACATGGCCGTGAGCGACATCAACACACGCAAGCAGGCCGAGGCCAAACTACAGCTGGCCACCAGCGTGTTTGACCATGCGCGCGAGGGCATCATGGTGACCGATGCCGGGAAGAACATCATTGACGTGAACGATGCCTTTACCCGCATCACCGGCTACAGCCGCAAAGAGGTCCTGGGGCAGAACCCGCGTATCCTCAATTCCGGTCGCCAGGACAACGCATTTTACGAAGCCATGTGGCGCAACTTGACTAAGGATGGCCACTGGAGCGGTGAAATCTGGAACCGCCGCAAGAGCGGCGACGTATACCCCGAACTTGTCACCATCAGCGCGGTCCAAGATGCAATCGGCAATGTGCTGCAGTATGTGGCGCTGTTCTCTGACATCACCGCCATCAAAGAGCAGCAGAGCAAGCTCGAGCACATTGCCCACTTTGATTCACTCACCAACCTGCCCAACCGCGTACTCTTGGCGGATCGGCTGCTGCAGGAAGCGGCGCACGCCACGCGCCGCGGCAACATACTGGCGGTGGCCTATCTGGACCTGGATGGCTTCAAAGTCATCAACGACCAGTATGGACACGATGTGGGCGACCAGTTGCTCATTGCACTGGCCGGCAACATGAAGCAAGTCTTGCGCGAGGGTGACACACTGTCCCGCATCGGTGGTGACGAGTTCGTGGTGGTGCTGACCGACTTGACCGAAACGCAGGCCTGCGTGCCCCTGCTCACCCGACTGCTAGGCGCAGCGGCCCGGCCTGTCACCGTTGAGAATGTGGTGATGCAGGTGTCAGCCAGTCTGGGAGTCACCTTTTACCCGCAAGCCCAAGCGGTCGAACCCGACCAGCTGCTGCGCCAGGCAGACCAAGCCATGTACCAGGCCAAGCTGGCAGGCAAAAACCGCTTTCATGTGTTTGATTCTGCGCAAGACAGCAATCTGCGCATTCACCACGAAGACCTGCAACGTATACAACGGGCCATGGAGCAACGCGAGTTTGTGTTGCACTACCAGCCCAAGGTGAACATGCGTACTGGTCAGGTCGTAGGCGCCGAGGCGTTGATCCGCTGGCAGCACCCCCAGAAGGGCCTGTTG
>JBEEJM010000168.1:0-5258 GCA_041169205.1 Pseudomonadota bacterium
CGATTGCGCTGGATGCCACAGCTTCAACGGTGGTTTCCGTGCGGCGGTGCGCCCGGTGATGCGCGAAGCCATGGTCAGCCCAGATCTCGGCCGAATGAAGCCGCATACCAATGTCACCACACCGTCCCGCGGTTCTTTAGGTAACACCTTTGACCACCAGGGCGTAGAGCCAGCCAAGTGCCGCACCTGTCACGATGGCAAGGCCGCATCCGGCATGCCGCCACGCCATTTGATGGTGATGGCTTCATGTGATACCTGCCACCGCACCACGTCGTGGACGCCAGCCCAGTTCAGCCACAACGGAACGACACCCAACACCTGCCTGGCTTGCCACAACGGAATGGGTGCCAGCCGCAAGCCGTCCGGCCACTTCATGACGGCACGCTCTTGCGACAGTTGCCACAAGACGACAGGCTGGAACCCAGTTGCCTATACCCATACCTCGCCGGCATACAGGCCGGGGTCTACACCTGCGGCGTGCATCAACTGCCACGTGACCAATGGTGAAATTATTCCGCGCCAGATGCGAGGCCTAACCCGCGTCAAACCGGTAGTGGGAAACTAATTTACGATGACTCGCAGACTACTATTTCCTCTGTTTCTCGTCGGGGCGTTGCTGACCGATTGTGTCGGTGCGCAGACGCTTGATTCGTTCGAATGGGTGCCGGGTTCCAACCCACCGGTTGCACGCCTCACCTTTATGGCGAACGTCCGATTTTTGCGACAGGCACCGGCACCCACCACTGCAGTGGATCTCTCGCAAGTGGGTGTGCAAATTGTTGCGGCCGATGAAAAAGTATTGGCACAAACCGTTGAAGAAGGTCGCCGATTGCCAGCCGCTGCTGGCCGCCCTTCGGTCGAAATAACTTACTTGCCATTGGCCCAGACCACCACCAAATTGATCACCTTGCGCTTTAGCGAAAAAGTGGCTCTGCAGGTGCGCCAGGGCCCGGGGGCACGCAGCATTGATCTCGAAGTGGCGCCAGCAGCCACGCTAGAACAAAACCGTTTGCCTGCCATGGCTGAAAACGAGACAGACCGCCATTTCGCTGTGGTGTTGCAGACGTTTGCCAAAGACGCGGCTAGCACCATGCCCCGTGTGCCTGCCGAGTTTCAAGACTACGCAGTCTCAACCCGGCCTACGGCTTCGAACCCAGCGGGAACAACCGGCAACACAATCGACTTGGTATTGGGTTACTTTAAAACTGCCGCCGATGCAGAACGTGTTCGACAGCGCGCGGCCAAGAATTTTCCTGTGGCCAGTGTCTTGTCTTTGGATAAACCGGTAGTCGTCGAAGCACCGGTGGTTTCTACGCCACCCGTAGCGGTTGTGCAAAACCCACCCTCGCTCCTTACGGTGGTTGCGAGCGAAGCGTCAGCGTCCGTCGATGTACCTGCCAAAGCGCGGGAATTTTTGGATAAAGCGCGTCAATCATTGGCTGAGAAGCGATACCAGGAGTCGGTGGACACCCTCAATCAAGCGCTGTTGCTGCCACCCAATCCGTATTCGCCTGCCATGCAAGAGTTAATCGGCTCAGCGTGGGAAGGCTTGAATAGCCTCGACAAAGCCAGGTTGGAATATCAGTTGTATCTCAAGCTCTATCCACAAAGCGAGGCTGCAGGGCGCGTTGCACAACGTTTGCAAGCACTAGACGCGATGACAAAAACGGTTAAATCAACGACCGGAACAATCACTGAGGCCAAGCCGAAGTACAGTGCGACCGGCAGTGTTTCGCAGTACTACTACGGTGGCAACACTAAAACAGATTCGCTGGTGAACATCGCTGCGGGCATCGACCAGAACACCCTGACACGCACCAACCAGTCCGTCATCGTTTCCAGTTGGGATGCTACTGCGCGTTACTTGGGGGACGAGTCCGAGACCAAGCTCATCATGCGTGGCTCGCGCTCCGACAACCTGTTGTCAGCGTCTGCGCTGAACTCAACCACGCAAGGCCTTATCAGCGCGGCCTATGTGGACTACCGCGATCTGAAGTCACGCCTGGATGTGCGCGCTGGCCGGCAGTCAGCGATTGGTGGCTCCATGTTTGGGCTGTTTGACGGTGTTTCGGCGGCGATGCCTTTTGGTGCCGGTTACAAGGTGGATGCCATGCTCGGGGTGCCAGCCAATCAACTCGTTTCTGCACCGCAGCAGGCCATGGCGGGTGTGATGCTCGAGGCAGACAATTTGTTCGATCACTGGGGTGGCAACGTGTCACTGATGGAGCAAACCACTGAAAGTATTTCAGATCGCCGCGCCGTGGGCATGGAGGTCCGATATTTTGGTGATGTGGTGTCTGTGTTCACGCAGCTCGATTACGAAGTCAATTTGCAGGCAATCAATGCTTTCACTTTGCAGGGCTCCGTGCAGGGCCCGGCCGACACAACCTTTACGTTACTTCTGGATGACCGTAAAGCACCGTCTCTGCAACTGAGCGATGCGCTGATTAGTTCCGGTCAAACTTCGTTGGCCACGCTGTTGCAAATGAAATCACTCAACCAAGTGCAACAGGATGCCTTGGCTACTGCTGCACAGGCACGGCAGGCCATGGTGAGTGTGTCGCGCCCGTTGTCACCCAAGTGGCAAGGTTCCATGGACTTGCGTTACAGCGAAATTGGGGCGCTGCCCGCAGTGGGCACCTTCCAGGCCCAACCTGCCACGGGTGCGCAATACAACGTGTCGTTCCAGCTCACCGGGTCCAACCTGTATTCCAGTCGTGACATTAACGGATTCAACGTGAGCTACATCACCAGTGATACGATTTCAGGTACCCAGTTCGCTTATAACAACCTCACCGGCATCTGGGACAACAGAGCAAGCCTAGAGCCGTCGATTCGCTTCTATACCCAAACCGATAACACGGGGACCAAAGTGTCACGTGTATCGCCAGGAATGCGCATGGCGTACAAGCTGTCTAGCCGCGCCAGCGTGATGGGTGAGGGCATTTACGAGCAGTCACAGACGGATGGCCCGACCAATCATGAAACCAGTTCCTCAATGTATTTTTACGTTGGGTACCGGTATGACTTCCAGTGACCGCGTGCGAAGGCGACTGGTTGTTGGACTACACCTCGCCCTCGCCACCTTTTTTGCATTGACCCCAGCGTATGCGGCGCTCGGCGAGGTTGAGGGCAGCATTGATCAAGACCGCGTGCGTTTGCATGCGCAGCGGTCTGTCGAGCATCGTTACCCCTACCGCATTCACGCACTGCAAACGTCAGATGGTTCGCGGTTGTGGCAATACGTTGGTGCCCATGGGCGCGTGTTTGCGGTGACTTGGCAGGCCATGCATAAACCTGATTTATCCAAGCTGCTGGGAGACTCCACTGAAGGTTATGCACACGCTACCGCGCAAGCTGCACGACGCGGGGGGATACAACGGCAGTTTCAACACAAAGAAAATGACGTCGTGGTGCAGTCCAATGCTTATCTTCATAAGTTTTCAGGGGTCGCCTATCGCCCCTCGTTATTGCCACCCGGTTTCAATTTGAATCGGCTGGGGCAAGAGTAGGTCGTGGAGATGCGCACGAACTGCTGGAGGCGTGCCGCGCTTTGGGCGGCAGCCATGCTTGGCGCGTTCGTGCTGGCCGCCTGCGGAGGCGGTGACACTTCAGTGACTACGGTCAGTGGCCCGGGCTTGAGTGCCTTGGGTGCGAGCCCGCCCGTTTCACTTTTCACCGCGACCTCCCCCTTTGTGCAGAAGTCGAACAACCTCAAAGTCGTAGTCGACGGGGGCCCCACGCGCAGTTTCGCTGCGCCTAGTGCAAACATCATGTATGCCGATGTGAAGGTGTGTTCGCCTGGGAATGCAGCACAATGTGTGACCATCCCCCATGTGCAAGTGGACACGGGGTCCGTTGGCCTGCGCGTGTTGGCCAGTAAGGTCACGAGTTTGAACTTGCCTGTAGTCGCACTGCCTGGTGGTCAAGAGGCCTGGGAGTGTTATCCCTTCGTCATCGGCGGACTGTGGGGCCGCAATGCCGTGGCAGACGTGACATTGGGTAACCAGGAGGCGGCGTCGGTTCCAATCCAACTGATTCAGGATGGCAGCGGCCCGCAAGCTACCAACGATTGCGCGCATGCTGCTGGAGGCACGCTACAAGCCGACGGGACAACATACAGCCGCGAGGGTATTTTGGACTCTGTGGATCGGCTGGGATCCAACGGTATTTTGGGCATCGGCAATACTGAGCTGGACTGTGCGCAAATGTGTGTTGCTGGTGTGTACCCAAGTTTTGTGATGTATTACGGTTGCCTTGCAGGTGCAGCCTCGTCAAGTGGATGCGCGGCAACTGGCATACAGGCCAACCAGCAGGTCTATAACCCGGTCGCTGCGTTTGCACAACACAACAACGGTGTTGTCTTGGCGTTGCCTGGCGTGCCGTTCCCAGGCGCTTCGACGGTCACGGGGGAATTGATTTTTGGCATCGACACCAGTGCCGGTGATCCTGGTGCTGCGAACAATACGCGCCCTGGCACAGCCACCCCCGTTCTGCTTGGAACCAACCCGGCAACCCATTCCTACTTGAACATCACCACGACTTACAACAGCCTGAGCGTCACAAACAGTTACCTAGATACCGGGACCAACGGACTGTTTTTCTCTGACAATTCAAGCCCGTTGATCGCCCTGTGTGCAGGGAGTACTTGGTACTGCCCCTTCAATTCTCTGGTAAAACCAGCAATCTTGTCCGATGGCGACAGCCCTTCACAGAACCCAACTCCCGTGTCATTCACCGTAGACAACGCCGAAGCCATTTTCAGCACCGCCAACACGGCGTTCGCTGGGCTGGCGGGTGCGCCGTCCGGCGCGGGAAGTACTTTCGCATGGGGCCTGCCGTTCTTCTATGGACGGCGGGTTTTCCTGTCAATTTGGCGGCCATCTGTAAGTCTTCCCTGGTACGCGTGGGAGACCATTCATTGACGCCGTCTGAAGCATCGGCACCCCTGACGTTGCAGGCGATCGAAGTCACCGGTGTTCGTGGTTCCGAGCGCTTGTTCCAGAACTTAAGCTTTGCAATTGCTTCTGGCGAGCTGGTTTGGTTGCGAGGCACCAACGGCAGCGGCAAGACCACGTTGCTTCGTCTGGTGACTGGCTTGGCTGCGCCGGAGTCGGGCAGCATTACCTGGAATGGTGAGCCTGTTCGCAAATCACCCGACTACCGCTCTGCCTTGGTCCACCTGGGGCACCACAATGGGCTGAAGGATGATTTGACGGCATTGGAGTCTTTGCGTTTCTTGTGCCAACTGCATGGTC